>DAMDNS010000099.1:0-7981 GCA_032083605.1 Ureibacillus sp. | reverse complement strand
AATGGCGCATCAGTTCCGCCCACTATACAGGCGTCAACACTTCCATTTTCAAGCAGTAATTTTCCAATGGATACGGCGTCCAGACTGGCAGTGCAGCCAGTTGTGATAGTGAGGGCTTGCCCGCATGAACCAACTGCTTCAGCAATAGAACCGGAAAGGGTATGTGTATCTGCAAAAGAAACGCCTTGGATGGGAGTTGTTTTTAAATTAAAAAAATCTGCCGAGTATTGTTCAATTTCAAGAATTGCTCCAGCAGATGTTCCCATAATGACTGCAATGCGATGCGGTTTAAAATAAGCTAGATTCGCCATTTTAAAGGCATCTATAGCTGCGGCAATAGCCATACGTACGGAGCGTGGATACCGTTTATAATTGCTGCCGTTTATTTCTAAAAATTTATCCTCTATTACTCCTGCGACAAGATCGGTGTGTGGCGGATTCGTCGTTTTTATAATCCTTTGTGTACAAATGCCTTTCTCTAATACATTTATAAAACTAGATTTATCTAAAACACCAGGTGCTTTTATTCCATAACCTGTGATTACGACCTCATCCAACTAAAATCACCTTCAAAATTCGACTTCGTTATATTATAAACAGGTAACTTATCTCAGGTCTATATTCGATAGGACTTAAGTTTGTTTGGGTAAATGGAATGGGATGTCTAGTGCATTAGACTAGAATTGATACTAAATAACTATTTGCTATAAATTGATTAAAATTGATAAAAATAGCATTTAAATGGTAAGAAGACCAATTTAAAGTGCATGGAAATCATGATGAAAAAGGCTGTTTACGTAGTTGTTTAAAGTTGCTGGGCTTTGGAGAGATAGGATCTGACTTGCTTTTCCTTCGATAGAAAAATAGAAAATATTTAAGTAATATTAGTAGAAGATAGTTTTAGGTAAAAAGTTATATAAAGGAAGTGGATAGATGATTTATACAATCGCAATATTTTTCCTGGCTGGAATTGCCGAGATTGGCGGCGGATATTTGATATGGCTTTGGTTAAGAGAAGGCAAACCGTTCTATTGGTGAGTTGGAGGCGGTCTGGCATTGCTATTTATGGGGTGATTGCTACATTTCAAAACTTTTTATCTTTTGGAAGGGTGTATGCAGCTTATGGAGGTGTATTTATAATTCTTTCTGTTCTATGGGGCTGGGGAATCGATAAGAAGACACCGGATTTATATGATTGGATTGGCGCAGGTATTTGTCTAATAGGGGTTTCGGTGATGTTATTTGCACCGCGCCACTAAATGAATAAGAAGATCGAATCCCAATTTTACTAAGCATATTACTTAATAAAATTGTGATTATTTGTTTACTATAGAGATAGGGTCTATGTTTTTAGGGGATAAGAAAATACATCAACTCGATCTATTCTGCTAGAGTTGTGTTTTTCTAAGTAGATTCTGAAGTTGAACCTGGGGAGGAAAAAACATGAACGATAAATATAAGGATTTATTTACACCATATACTTTACCCAATGGAGCGGAACTAAAAAATCGGATTATAATGGCACCAATGACGCACTGGTCATCAAATGTGGATGGTACTGTTACGGATTCAGAAATTAAATACTATTCGCGACGTTCAAAGGGAGTGAGTATGGTTATTACGGCTTGCACCCATGTAACAGCGAATGGGCAAGGGTTCCATGGCCAATTTGCTTCTTATAGTGATGAATATATTCCTGGCTTAAAGCGTGTTGCAGATGCGATTAAAGAGCAAGGAGCGAAAGCAGTTTTACAAATCTATCATGGTGGGAAAATGTCTCCTCCGGAATTGGTGCCGAATGGAGAAATCGTGAGTGCAAGTGATGTACCTGCCGAGTTTAATGGAGTAACTGGTAAAACACCAAGACCATTAACAGAAAGTGAAATCGAAGAAATTATCGATGCTTATGGAGAAGCAACTCGCCGTGCAATTGAAGCTGGCTATGATGGTGTTGAGATTCACGGAGCAAATGGCTATTTGATACAGCAATTCTTCTCAGGACATTCAAATCGCCGTGAGGACCGATATGGCGGTTCATTGGAAAAACGTATGGCTTTCCCATTAGCTGTAGTAGATAAGGTGAAAAGTGTCGTAGAAAAATATGCAGATTCTTCTTTTATCGTGGGACATCGTTTTTCTCCTGAAGAACCGGAAGAAAAGGGGATTACAATGGCAGATACTCTGGCGCTAGTAGATGCTTTAGCCGATAAAGGCCTGGATTATTTACACGTTTCGTTAGGCGAGTTTTTCTCAACTGCTCATAGAGGTGTTGAGGATTTAACAAAAAATCGTATTGAATATTTGCTTGAAAAAATTAATAATCGGGTACCACTGATTGGAGTAGGTTCGCTTTACACTGCTGAAGATGCACGTAAAGCCTTTGAGACAGGCATCCCTCTATTAGCTCTAGGTCGTGAATTGCTAATCGATCCAGATTGGGTTCAAAAAATAGAAAACGGTAAGGAAGACGAAATCGTCACAAAACTTGATAAAGAAAAACAAGAAGAACTAGTAATACCAGATCCTTTATGGAAAATGATTTGGAATAGACCGGGTTGGGTACCGGGAGTTTAGTTAATACTACAATAAATGGAATTAACTAAAGGAGGCGACTCACAAAATGAATGAGCGATCAGTTGCTGATGAAGGCTACTTAAATGAGAAACGAAAGCCTGCAACCAACTTGCCTTGGCTGATGAAGCAGACTTGGAGCGATATTCTATTTGCTCATTATCCTGTACCTCGCAAGATATTGGAAAAGCTGATACCCACTGAGTTGACGCTGGATACGTTTTACCAAACAGGCTGGGTTTCCATCGTGCCATACTTCACGAGCTCTGTGCATTTAAGGGGGTTGCCTCCTATACCGGGAACGGCTGCATATCCAGGCTTTAATATCCGTACTTATGTGACAATGAACGGAAAACCAGGTGTTTACTTTTTTAGGCTAACTGCTGCGAATTTTCTTGCTGCTTATACAGCGAAAACTTTTTTCCGCTTGCCATATTCCTATATGAACATGCAGTTCAAGAAGGCGAAGGATTTAATCGTATTTGAGAGTGAGAAAAAGTCGGGATTGCAGCTGCTATGCAACTATAAATCGATATCGGAAGCTCACCAGACACAGCAAGGGTCACTGGAAGAGTGGCTAGTGGAAAGGTATTGCCTATATACAGTAAATAAAAAGGGCGTTCCTTTGCAGGCAGATATTTTACATGACCCATGGCATCTGGAAAGAGCGGAGGCTGAATTTCATCAAAACACCTTGCTCACCAGCTTGAACATTGTACCGGAGAACGAAAAGCCGATTCTGCATTTCGCAAAACAGAGAGTGGTTCGTTTCTGGCCAATCGTCCCAATGAGTAAATAAAGATTAGAGCGATTACTTTTTTATAAGTAGTCGTTCTTTTTTATGTAATTTTACCTGGTGGGTTATTTAAGAAGGATTTCCAGGGAGAGTTAAAGAATAAAGTGGGGATGAGACTTGCCGTTAGGAGGCGTTTATTTGAATCAAGCACTTTTAGTTATTGATGCTCAACAGGCATTAATCGAGGGAGATCAGGTTGAAGCGGGTGTAGTTGAAAAGGAAATGTTAATAAAAAACATAAATATGGTTATTCAACAGGCTGTAGAAAACAAGATCACGATTGTTTTTATTAGAGATGTGGATGTGTCAAAGGGAGAGGGGCCAGGGTTTCAGGTTCACCAAGAAATCATCAAGCCGTCGGGAGCAGTTACTTTTGATAAAGCTGCTACAAATTCATTTTATGGAACCCCATTAAATGATTATCTAAATGAACGTAACATTAAGCATATTGTCATGATGGGATGTAAAACCGAATATTGCATGGATACGGCTGTAAGAGCGGCAACAGTGAATGGATTTGACGTAACGCTGGTAGGGGATGCCCACTCCACTTCGGATGCATTATCGGGACAGCAAATTATCCAGCACCATAATCGAACATTGCATGGACATTATAATGTAGATAATTTTTCGATGGTCCGAAATTCTGAGGAAGATTTGTTTACACCTTTACATGATAATTATCGCTAAAAAACTGAGCCTCTGGTAGGAGGGAAGCTTCGCTACTACCCATTGGGCAGTTTTTTAGTAATTTGATATAGCTGGAGGTATTTGTGTTGGAGAAATATAAATTTATTTTGTTCGATTTGGATGGTACGCTGACAGATCCAAAGGTTGGCATTACGAAGTCGGTTCAATATGCCCTTAAAAAAATGGGGATCGATGAACAGAACCTCGAAAATTTAACGTGTTTCATCGGACCACCGTTGCATGTCTCTTTCGCAGAGTATTATGGTTTTGATGAAGAACAAACGCTATCGGCTGTTGGATACTATCGGGAGCGATTTAAAGAAAAGGGTATGTTTGAAAATGTGCTATACGAAGGGATTGCGCCACTACTTCAGAAGCTGAAAGAACAACAACATACTTTAGTGGTCGCAACTTCAAAGGTAACCCTATTTGCCGAGGAAATTTTGAAGCATTTTGAGCTGGACGAATATTTTGATTTAGTAGTCGGCAGTAATTTTGATGGCACAAGGTCTGCTAAAGCAGAAATTATTCAGTTTATACTGGATGCCTATCACCAGCATGAGAAAGAAGAATTTATCATGATAGGGGATAGGAAGCACGATATTATCGGAGCAAATGTAACTGATATCAGCTCGATTGCTGTAGCGTATGGCTATGGCTCCATCGAAGAATTAACAGAATCCCAGCCAACGCAATTGGTTGAATCAGTTGAAGAATTAACAGAGCTATTGGTTGGTTCAAGTATAGTGAATGGTGCGGAAAAATAAGCAGATAGTTAACCGAATTCCTATGAGAAGCCTCTTTATTGCTTTAGAGAGGCTTTTTCTATTTGATCTTGGATATTTTTTGCTTAGGGCTTTATATTTAATTTGCTGGAGCAGGTATTTTGAGGATTGGACGAGCTGTTATATAATTAAATAGGAAGAAAATAAAAAAATACATAGTCATAAAGCACGATTGGAAAGAGGAGAAGAGATGAGCAAGGTCAAAAAGCGAAAGCCGAATATAGCTAAAATTTTGGGTAGATCTATCATGATTATTCTAGGTGGATTTATTGCGGCATATGGGCTAGAGACAGTTTTAATTCCAAATAACGTATCCGACGGAGGGGTAACAGGTCTAAGTATCGTCGGATCACAACTATTCGGATTACCTTTAGGAACTTTAATTGCTATTCTTAACATCCCTTTTGTTTGGTTAGGCTATAAGCAGATAGGGAAAAGTTTTGCTATATACTCAGTCGTCGGGATTATATCATTAGCGGTAGGTACTGTCCTGATGCACCATATTCCTGCGATTATCGAAGGCGATACGCTATTAATTACGGTTGTCGGCGGGATTATCCTTGGCTTTGGAATGGGTTTAGCGCTGCGTAATGGTGGTGCGTTGGATGGAATCGATATGCTGGCTGTACTGCTATCTAAAAAATTGCCATTCGGGACAAGTGATTTAATATTATTTTTAAATTTATTTGTCTTCATTATTGTTTCAACCGTATTTGGGCTGCAAGGTGCCATACTTTCGGGGATTGCCTATTTTATAGCTTCGAAAGTGATTCATATTGTCGAAGAGGGTCTAAGTGGTTCTAAAACGTTTAAAATTATTACTGCCGAACCAGAAGTGATGGTAGAAACCATTCGCGATCGTTTAGGTCGTAGTGCTACATATAATGATGCTTATGGTGGATATTCGCACGAGCAGTTCAAGGAAATCACTTGTGTTATTAACCGATTGGAAGAAAGTAAAATGAAAGAAATTATTCAAGAGCTCGATCCAGGTGCTTTTGTAACTGTCTATGACGTAGCTGAAGTTAAGGGCGGTAATTTCAGAAAAAGAGACATACATTAATATTTTTGAGAGGCGCTTCTATCTAGGGAGCGCTTTTTTATTTGCAAAAAGGAATTACTTGGTGCGTGACGAATGATGTAATGAAGAAAAGGAAAGGGGGGGTGATTTTATGAAAACTGTTTTGGAAACAGCTAAGGATTTAAAAGAGCTGGCACGATTTTTAGGGGAATTAAATAGTCAAAAGTCGTTTCACATCGGCTACTGCGGGGAAAAGGTTGGGGAAATCCATAAAACCTTAGAGGAAGACTTTGTTCAGGAAAATGGGCAGAGTTCATTTTATATTGCAAGGGACAGCGATGGGGAAATTATGGCTGCAATCGGTTTAGACATTGATGAGGATAGCGCGGAAGTATGGGGGCCATTCAACCGAGCTTCTTCACTTTATGTACAAAACCTGGTTTGGGATTCCCTATTGCAAGAGTTTCCTACTATTGAGACCTTTTATTTCTTTCTAAATAAAGAAAATCAAAAACAAAGGGGATTTATGGAAACTATCCATGCTACCAAGACAGGAAAGCATCTTATTTTAGAAATAACTAAGCAAAACTTCATGGCTGTGCAAGATATAAAGAGTACACAGTTTAGTCGCAGCGATTTTCCAGCATTCAAAGATTTACATGAGACTGCTTTTCCAAATACATATTATAATGCGGAAGCAATCAGGAACGGTTTAAATGATGAGTGTAATTTGAAAATACTTAAAACGGAATCCAATGAAATACTCGGGTATGCCTATTATGAGGTGGATTTAGAGATGGGAGAGGCAGCATTACATTATTTAGCAATCTCTCCATCCGCTCAAAATAGAGGCTATGGCACAATGCTGTTAAAGGAAGTTATAACGGAAATGTTTAATTTTACTCAGATTAGCGAGATAAGATTATGTGTTGATTTAAAAAATGACCAGGCAAATCACATTTACTATAAAGCAGGATTTGACGAAAAGGACGTTTTGTTTAGCTATAGGTTAGAACGAAAAGATAGACAAAGAAGGGTTAAATAATTGTGGTATTGCATTGTTGGGAATTATTATAATTATTAGAAAAAATAAGATTGAAAAATTTGGATAAGTAGTATAAGGTAGGAACAGATGTTCTTGGGTGGGGTGGAGAAAATGGAGCTTTGTAATTACAATGAGGAATTTAAGGGAGCAATCGAACAATATCAATTAACAAAGGACCAGCTTAGATTTACTGGTTCGCCGATTGAAAGTATGCAATTGGTCAATGATGATCCTGACCGTTACGCTATATTGGCTATTGAAGGTGGAGACCTTGTTACCTTTTTTAACCTGCATACAAATGATGGGGTAAAACCTTTTTCAACTAATCCAAATGCTATATTATTAAGAACTTTTTCAACGGATTTACGCTATTTAGGAAGAGGTTTCGCAAAACAGGCATTGACGCTTTTACCAGCCTTTGTAAAACGGAATTTTACCGGCATGAACGAAATTGTTTTAGCTGTGAATCTTCAAAATGAAGCTGCACAAAATCTTTATAAGAAATGTGGATACATTGATGAAGGGGAACGAAGAATGGGCAAAAAAGGCGAACTGATAATCATGAGCTATTCTTTAGAGTAAAATTAGCCATTCCCATTACATGAGAAAAGGGGTGCTGTATGTTTCTTAAAAGAGTTGAACTAAGGCGGGAAATTATTCCTTCCTTTGATCAGTATCCTTTTTCCATTCCGACAATTAAGAATCTAGATGAATTAGAGCTTCAGAATCAAGTAACATTTTTTGTTGGAGAAAACGGATCAGGTAAGTCGACGCTGTTAGAAGCCATTGCTGAACAATGTGGATTTAATACTGCAGGTGGTGGAAGGAACAATTTTTATGAGGTTGATCGCTCTGAATCTGCCTTAGGTGAATTTATAACCCTTTCCTGGTGGCCGAAAGTGACAAACGGTTTCTTTCTGCGGGCAGAGTCGTTTTATAATTTTGCATCGCATATTGATGAGGTAAACGCAATTAATTCGTATGGTGGTCGCTCTTTGCACGAACAATCCCATGGTGAATCCTTTATGTCATTGTTTTCAAACAGGTTTAATGGAAATGCCATCTATTTATTG
>DAMDNS010000098.1:0-7987 GCA_032083605.1 Ureibacillus sp. | reverse complement strand
CAACAGCTTTATCATTTTGAATCTCACATAGTACATCATCTTCTTGAATTTTATCGCCCGCTTTAACGAACCATTTTACGATTTCACCTTCATGTATACCTTCTCCAATATCAGGCATGCGGAATTCAAACGCCATATTTTTCACCCTTTCTTCGTTTAAATGATTAGAATGTTAATACTTTTTTCGCAGTTTCTAAAATATCTTTATAATTTGGTAGCCAAATATTTTCAGCTTGTGGGAATGGATAAATTGTATCCGGTGCTGCCACACGTAAAACTGGCGCCTCTAAGCTTAAAATTGCACGTTCTGTAATTTCAGCCACAACATTTGCTGCAATACCAGCTTGTTTTTGTGCTTCTTGAACTACGATTGCACGATTTGTTTTTTCAACAGATGCGATAATTGTTTCAATATCTAATGGTTGAATTGTACGTAAGTCTACTACTTCTACTGAGTACCCTTCTTTTTCAAGCTCAGCAGCTGCTTTTAAGCTTTCGTGAACCATTAAACCATAAGCGAAAATCGATAAATCTTTCCCTTCACGTTTCACATCAGCTTTTCCTAATGGAACTGTATATGATTCTTCAGGTACTTCTTCTTTTACCGAACGATATAGTTTTAAATGCTCTAAGAAAATAACAGGGTCGTTATCTCTGATTGATGAAATTAATAATCCTTTTGCATCGTATGGAGTAGATGGAATAACAACTTTCAAACCTGGTTGCTGAGCCATTAAACCTTCTAAACTATCAGAGTGCATCTCAGGAGTATGCACGCCACCACCGAATGGTGAACGAATTGTTACCGGCATATTGAATGTATTACCAGTACGGTAACGGTAACGAGCTAATTGACCACTAATAGAGTCCATTACTTCGAAAACGAAGCCGAAGAACTGAATTTCTGGCACTGCACGGTAACCCGTTAGAGATAGCCCTACTGCTAAACCACCGATTCCCGATTCAGCAAGTGGTGTATCAAATACGCGATCTACACCGAATTCCTGTTGAAGACCTTCTGTTGCACGGAATACGCCTCCGTTTACACCAACGTCTTCACCGAACACCAATACATTTTCATCATCTTTTAATTCGCAACGGAGTGCATCCGTAATTGCTTGAATCATTGTCATTTGTGCCATAGGTTATTTCGACTCCTTCGCTTCAAAGATTGCATATTGCTCTTGTAAATTAGATGGCATTTCTTCGTACATATTTGAAATTAAGTCAGTTACTTTTTGTTTAGGTGTTTCATCCGCTTTTTTAATCGCTTCTTTAATTTCTTCTTTTGCTCGTTCAATTACTTCTGTTTCTTTTTCTTCACTCCATAAGCCTTTACCCTCTAAGTAAATTCGGAAGCGAACGATTGGGTCTTTTGCTGCCCATTCATTATCAATATCTGTAGTACGGTATCGTGTTGGGTCATCACCAGACATTGTATGTGGCCCATAACGGTAACACATTGTTTCAATTAGAGATGGACCTTCCCCGCGTACTGCGCGATCACGTGCATCTTTAGTTGCTACATAAACAGCAAGTGGATCCATACCATCTACTAACACACTTGGAATACCTGCAGAAATCCCTTTTTGTGCAATCGTTTTTGCTGCTGTTTGCACTTCACGTGGAGTAGAAATAGCAAATTGGTTATTTTGGACAATGAAAATAGCTGGCGCTTTGAATGCACCTGCAAAGTTGATTCCCTCATAGAAATCCCCTTGAGATGAACCACCGTCACCTGTATAAGTTACAGCTACATCAGCTGTACCACGTTTTTTGATACCTAGTGCAACTCCAGCTGTTTGAACGTATTGTGCACCGATAATGATTTGTGGTGGCAATACATTTACACCTTCAGGAATTTGATTTCCTACAAAATGTCCTCTGCTAAATAAGAAAGCTTTCCATAGAGGCAGACCATGATAAACGATTTGTGGTACATCACGGTATCCTGGTAAAATCCAGTCATCTTTTTCCAAAGCATAATGAGAAGCTAATTGTGAAGCCTCTTGACCTGCAGTTGGTGCATAGAAGCCCAGTCTACCTTGACGGTTTAAAGAAATAGAACGTTGATCTAAAATACGTGTGTAGACCATACGTGACATTAACTCAACTAATTCTTCATCTGATAAATTCGGAACAGCATCTTCGTTAACAATTTTGCCCTCTTCATTTAAGATTTGGAACATTTCAAACTGATTTTCGATTGTTTCTAAAGTTGCGGCTGGATCAAATTGTTTTGTAGTTTTTTCTCCCATATAGCACCTCTCCTTAAGTTCTGTATTAAAATTAACTTTAAATTCATTAGTACAACATCTTATTAAATTTAGTATATAAAAATAAATACATTCGGTCAATCATTGATTCTTGTTTATTTTGCAGATTTTTTCTCGAAGAATCTTCTCGCCTCTTTCTCCATCTGTTATATATTAATGACGAAACTGTATTACAACAGAAATTGCCAACTTGTGTAGTTATTAGTTTCCTCCAATAACTTTCCCATCAAGAATCATTTTTATTTGTATTCACATATACTTTTATACCTAAACTTTTCTAAAGCAAAAAGAAGCAACTTATGCTATTTTTTATAATAGATAAAATCAGTTCTTTTAGGGTTTTACGTGAGTATACAACTTTCATATTCACAAACCATACAATTTAGCTTTGATGCCAATAGTTCTTGGCGTTAAAAAAATTTACTACTATACTTTAATTACATAGTTATTTATTGAAAGGAAGTTTTAAAATGATTTTAATGGAAGATATTATTCGTGAAGGTCACCCAACCTTAAGAACAAAGGCGGAGGAAGTCAAATTCCCTCTTACTGAAGATGACCGCAAGCTTGCTCATGACATGCTCGAATACTTAATAAACAGTCAAGACCCTGAAATTTCACAAAAATATGGTCTTCGTCCTGGAGTTGGTTTAGCAGCCAATCAAGTCAACTCATTAAAGAGAATGTTTGCCTTACATTTAGAGGATGACAACGGAGAACAATTAAGCTTTGTGGCGATCAATCCTAAAATCGTCAGCCATTCTGTAGAAAAGTCATACCTTCCTTCTGGTGAAGGATGCCTTTCCGTTGATCGACCAATTGCTGGATATGTCCCTCGTTATGCACGGATCACGGTTAAATTCTTTACAGTTGATGGAGAAGAGAAAAAACTGCGTTTAAAGGGATTCCCGGCTATTGCATTCCAGCATGAATTAGACCACATAAACGGCATTATGTTTTTCGATCACATCAATGAAGAACATCCATTCGAACGAGTACCAAATTCATTCCCATTAGGGGAAGAATAATAACGATAAAAGGAGGTGTTTCTCACATAGAGACACCTCCTTCATTATGAACAAATTATTTTATTTATAAGCATTTTAAATGAAATTACATAGACTAGTAATGAAAGGGCTCCTTTAATTGCTTTCCAACATGATGCAAGCAATTAAATAATCTTAAGCATTTTCATAGCCTTAGCTACGCCATCATTATCGACATCATCCGTAATCATGTCAGCAACTTCCTTTGCTTGTGGAACACCATTGCCCATAGCCACGGAAGTCCCAGCTTCTCGTAGCATCTCAATATCGTTTAAGCCATCACCAAAAGCGAAAGTGTTTTCGATTGGTATATTTAGTTTGTTTAATAGTGTTTTAATCCCTCTTGCTTTTGATCCGTCTTTCGGCAAAATATCACATGAATATGGATGCCATCTAATAAATTGCACCTCAGAAAAAGTATCTTTGTATTGCTGTTCTTCCGTTTCTTCCATAAAAATTAGAGTTTGATACACATCGTTATCTTCATAAAAGAGTGGATTGCAATAAGGATATGGGTATTTTAGAGTATTTAAACTGTGTTCGATGAAATCATGACCATCTATTGATGCAATCATTTCTTTGTCATCCAAAAACACAACGGGATGATTTCGTTCTTGACCAAATTCAATTATTTTTGCTAAATATTCTTTCGGTACACTATCCGTATAAATTACTTCCCCTTTATAAACAACATATTGGCCGTTAAATGTAACATATGTATCGATATTTAACTCTTCTAATATGCTCTGAATCATAAAAGGTGCTCTGCCTGTTGCAATCGCAATTTCATAACCATTGCTGCGTGCTGCTTCAATCGCCTGTTTAGCTGAATCAGGAATTTTTTTCTCACTATTATATAGCGTTCCATCCACATCAAAAAAAATGATATTTGTCATTACATTACCTCTCAACACATATTTATATGTAAATGGAAAATACTTTACATATAGAAAAATGCCAGTATTCTGTTAGTAAGGAGTGAAACTCCATGTTAAAACGACTCAAAAAGAGAATTTTGAAACGATTAAATGGCATCCTCGGAAAAAAATCAATTGCTTAAGCCCTTCAAAATGGAGGGCTTTTCTTTATTTTAAGACAGACGCATGATAATATAAAGGAAATGCATCTTTAACAAGGATTATTAATATTTATCTTCTTTCATAATAGAAAAGACAATCTCTATCCAATCGTATAATTTAAAGTGCTCCTTTCACGAAAAAGAATGTATTCCTTTTTCCGCATAGGTGCAGCTAGAGCCAATCATTCAAAGGATTGGCTATTAGCTAAGTTTTTGATACTGTTCTTTTTAAATTTTAAATTACCTTAACAGTAGAACAAGACTCTTTAACCAATTGATGGTAAAATGGGGACAAGTGTTTTTTCGTGTGAAGAAAAATTATTGAAAAGAAGATAAAGCTTTTTGCAAAATCGGTAGCTTTTGGTATATCATCTTTTATTATCTAATTTAACGCTACTCTTTTTATGGCAAGAGAGTTCACTTTAAATAATCTATACGATGCACGCAAATGTACGTTAATTAAAGGAGAGAAATCATGATTTACAAAGTTTATTACCAAGAAAACGCTCTAGAGGTACCAGTTCGCGAAAATACTAAAAGTCTTTATTTAGAAGCTGCTTCAGAAAGAGAAGTTCGTAACTATTTAAAAGATCGTAATTACAACATCGAGTATATCCAATTACTTGAGGGCAATTATCTAGAATATGAAAAAAATAGCCCAAACTTCCATTTGGAGAACGCTTAGATCATTATGAAGTTTGTAAAAAATGATCAGGCAGCGGTATTCGCTCTCGGCGGACTGGGCGAAATCGGAAAAAACACATATGCTGTACAGTTCCAGGATGAAATTATCCTAATTGATGCTGGAATCAAATTCCCGGATGACGATTTACTAGGAATCGACTATGTTATTCCGGACTACACGTATCTAGTACGTAATGTCGATAAAATTAAAGGGTTATTTATTACCCACGGCCATGAAGATCACATTGGCGGTATTCCATATCTATTGCGCCAATTGAATATTCCCGTATATGGCGGCAAGCTTGCTCTAGGTCTATTGCGAAATAAATTAGACGAGCACGGTCTATTACGTACAACAAAGCTTATCGAAATTAAAGAAGAAGATGTCATTAAATTTAGAAAAACATCTGTAAGCTTCTTCCGTACAACACACAGTATTCCAGATGCATTCGGGATTGTTGTGAAAACACCTCCTGGAAATATCGTTCATACAGGAGACTTTAAGTTCGACTTCACGCCAGTTGGTGAACCTGCCAACCTAACAAAGATGGCTGAAATCGGACGTGACGGCGTCCTATGCTTACTTTCTGATAGTACAAATGCAGAAGTGCCTAACTTTACAATGTCAGAACGTAAAGTTGGCGAAAGCATTGATGATATATTGCGTAAAGTAGATGGCCGCATCATTTTCGCGACTTTCGCTTCTAATATTCATCGCCTTCAGCAAGTAACGGATGCAGCTGCACAATTTGGCCGTAAAATTGCCGTGTTTGGACGTTCCATGGATAATGCCATTTCTATCGGACGTGAATTAGGCTATATTACGGCACCTAAAGAGACATTTGTTGATGCCCAAACGATTAATCGTTTACCAGCAAACGAAGTGCTAATTTTATGTACAGGCTCTCAGGGTGAACCAATGGCAGCTCTATCAAGAATTGCTAATGGTACCCATAGACAAATTCAAATTCAGCCTGGAGATACAGTTGTATTCTCTTCTTCACCAATCCCAGGGAACCAAATGAGTGTTAATAAAATTATTAACCTACTATTCCGTGCTGGTGCAGAAGTAATCCATGGTTCTTTAAACAATATCCATACATCCGGTCACGGTTCTCAGGAAGAACAAAAGCTGATGCTTCGTTTAATCAAGCCGAAGTTCTTCATGCCAATCCACGGTGAGTATCGCATGCTGAAAATGCATACTAAACTAGCAGCGGATTGCGATGTTCCGATTGAAAACACGTTTGTCATGGAAAATGGAGAAGTGCTTGCTTTAAGTGCAAACGAAGCCCATGTTGCTGGCAAAATTCCTTCCGGAGATATCTATATTGACGGAAGCGGTATTGGGGACATCGGAAATATCGTCCTTCGCGATCGACGCATCCTATCTGAAGAAGGTTTAGTCATCGTCGTTGTAAGTGTCGATATGAAAAAACAAAAGCTTGTTGCCGGTCCAGACATCATTTCACGAGGCTTTGTTTATATGCGTGAATCTGGCTCACTTATTAGCGAGGCTCAAAAAATGTTGAACAGCCACCTAAACGAAATGGTTCAAGTGAAGTCTACTCAATGGACTGAGATGAAAAATGAAATCACCGATGTGTTGGGACCTTATCTATTCGAGAAAACAAAACGTCGTCCAATGATTTTACCGATTATTATGGAAGTTTGATTGGAGAAACTCCAGCTCGACCTTTGAATGGTTGTGCTGGAGTTTTTTTATGTGAATTTAATTACCTTCCTAACGACTAAAAAAGGTCGTCCGCTTTTGGACAACCTTTTTGATTTTGCGTTTTATTAACTTACTATTTTATTAGCAACCAAGTATTATTGGGATTTCAGCATTGCCCATTGAATACTAGCTCATCATTTTCTTTACAAAACGATTGATATCTACATCCGCACCAATCACCAATAAAATATCTCCCAGCAAAATTTTATCATCTGCTGCTGGAGATATCACAATGGATTCCCCTCGTTTAATTCCAACGATGTTTATTCCATAGTTTGCACGAATATCCAGGTCCATGAGGGAAAACCCTGCAATTTTGTCATTTGCACGAATCTCCATAATGGAATGTTCATCCGATAGCTCTAAATAATCCAGTACATTGCTAGACATCATATTATTCGCTATTCGAATTCCCATATCCCGCTCTGGATGGACAACATGATCGGCCCCAATTTTATGAAGCACTCTCGCATGGTAATCATTTTGTGCTTTAACGGTAATCTGCTCTACACCCAAATCTTTTAATATAAGAGTTGTTAAAATACTAGCTTGGATATTCTCACCAATCGCAATAATTACATGCTCAAAATTTCGAATACCTAATGATTTAATCACCTCTTCATCTGTCGTATCCGCAATTACCGCTTGTGTTGCAATTTTTGCATATTCATCCACTCTTTCGGCTTGTGTATCAATAGCTAATACATCTGCACCAAGGCGAATCAATTCTCTAACGATACTCCCTCCAAAACGACCTAAACCTACCACTACGAATTCTTTTTTCATCTTGACCCTCCGTACAAAATCATCAATGCTATTATTTTAACTTAGTGAGATTATTTTGTACAAATATCCTTTGAAAAATTTGTTAAATAGTAAAAATAAAATTGTTTATTAGCCCTTGTCATGCACAAGATGCTTTTCTTATATTGGAGAAGCACCAAATCGTGGAAAAACCCCCCTCTTCTATTAGCTGATTTTTATAGGTTCTTTTATTCATACTTAGGCGTACAGGTTAAGCACCCAATATTATAATAAATAACCGGACAATTTCCGCTTAATTGAAAAATAGAAGAAAAAATAGCTTAAATAGACGGAGCAATTCCGCCTATCGACTCGAAAAACGTGAAAATGAGGGATTTTTCTTTGCATAGTCGGAAAATCTCCC
>DAMDNS010000097.1:0-8102 GCA_032083605.1 Ureibacillus sp. | reverse complement strand
GTAGATAATAAGCGTATTCTATTATCTTTAACTTTATCATATACAATATTTAACATAAAAACCACTCTAATATAATTAATTTATAGACAATTTCAGGAAAAGATTTTTTTAGAAAATAATGTTTAGTTTTTTTGCATAGGGGTACATATTTTAATAGATGACCTCATAAAATACAAAAAGAGAGACAGTGTCAAAACCGCCTCTCCGAAAGTACAAACTATTAAATTATTACTGAAATGATTATTTGTTCATTGCTCGTTCAATGAATAATTGTAATTGAGTTAATGATACATTCTCTTTTGCACCAAAAGTTCCATCGCCTAAACCAAGTGTTACTTTGTTTGATGCTAAGTTATTAACGTATGCATATGCCCAATTTTGTTGTGGCACATCAGTAAATTGTAATGAGTTGTCCTGTAGTTTCAAGTTGAATGCTACTACTAAAACTTTAGACATTTCAGCACGCGTGATTGGTGAGTTTGGATTAAATTTGTTATTTCCATCACCTTGGAAAATACCTAATTTTTGAAGTGCGGTAACCGCACCTGCATAACTATCTGTTGATTTTACATCAGTGAATACTGATGCTGTGTCAGAAGTATCTAGCTTCAATGATGCAGCAAGCTGTCTAGCTACTTCTGCACGAGATGCATAGATTGAAAAGTCGATGGCTACAGATTTAACCTCTTCTACTTTAGCTACTACCTCTTCACTTGGGAAGCTAGCAATTTGTTTTGCACCAAGATAGCGATTAGCCCAATATGATTCACTTAACTTAGAAACTGTTACACCTTTACTAGATGAAGAGTGTACGAATTGACCATTTCCAACGAAGATTCCTACGTGTGATACGCCTCTTCCAGAAGTATTAAAGAATACTAGATCCCCTACTGCTAAATTACTTTTAGCAACTCCTGTTCCTGCAGAATATTGTGCAGAAGTTGTACGACCTAAGCTGATTCCTAAATCAGAAAATACTCGTTGAGTAAAGCCTGAACAGTCGAATCCGTTTGTAGTTGTACCTCCATAAGAATAAGGCACTCCAATATATTTATAAGCTGTAGTAGTTAGTTCTTTATTTGTAGCTGCTTCTGCATCATTTGTAAAAGGACTTGCTAATAACATTAATGATGCGAATACAGGTAGTAACCATCTCTTTTTCATGTAGCTAAATACTCCCTTCAAAATAACCGTTTTCCGTCTTTTTGCTCTAGTAAAAGACTAACATAAAAAATAGAGTAATAACTTTTCATTTGTGTAACGTTTTGTTGCAAAAAACGTCGAAAAATATTTCAACATAGAATAGGTGAAAACCCTATTAAATATGGGTTTTAGAGAGTTGCCACCACACTCTGTAATATTTCTGTAATATAAATGTCTCATTTCGACTTATTATTAAGTTGAATTTTGTATATTTTTAAACTTTTCTTCCAATTCATTTCTGTTAGCCAACAATTTTTTGAAAATAATCCTAGATAAATATCAAAAAGTACGTTTTAGAAGGTAAAAAGGTTTGAATGAATCCTTCATTTATTCTTATCGATTTAAATACTCTCCCCCTCAAAATAGAAAAAGGATGCCCCAAATTTCCTTGAGACATCCTTTATTTCTCGTCTTATTCTCCTGCATACTCGAGTATTTCCGCGCAAATTCCGTAGATATCTTTATATTTCAGATTTTCGGAAGAGATTTGTCCTGCAACTTTATTCCCAATAATCCCCTTATCGATGACCTCTTGCCAGCTTGCAATTTGCCCATTTTCGCTAAATAGCTCGGCGAATATGGTTGTCACATCCGTTAATGTAAGCGGACTATCTTCACCAGCCTTCACATCTGTATAAATCTTCTTCACTTTATTTCGAAGCTCTTCATTTTCTTTTGGTGCAGTGCGTTGTATGGTTTCGTTTAATGTCTGGATAAATTTATGCTTGGTCGCCTCTTTTTCGACACTTAAGTCATTGGTATATCCTGCAGAAATAAGTCCATAATTGATTAATTTTTGGACGGATTCGTCATACCATTCGCCCATATGAGGATAGTCGAGACTAAGTTGGTCAATATACGCTCCTTGTTTATCTAGGTTCGTACGTAGCGTTTGAATCATTTCATTATTTTTACTCATATCCCGGAATGATATATTTTCTTCTACAGCAAGTGCTGCAGCCGCTCCAGCCGCTTGACCCGTAGTCATTCCGGTTGGCACAATCCGTGCACTTCCTGCTGCAAGAGAGGAATAGCCCGCTGAACGACCGACTACCAGCATTCCATCAACTACTACCGGCACTAATGATCTGAAGGGAATTCCATACTGTTTCGGATTCGAGACAACAAATCCATAATCATGAGGGGTTTGAGCTTGTACGTCTACTGGATAGGCGCCATACCCAATGCTGTCCCAATGATCTTGATTCGTCCACACGTCTGACATAGGCAGCTGATATTCTGCATATATATGTCTTGTTTCCCTGACATATAATTCTGATGGAAAGCTTGCGACTTCAACTTTTTCAAAGCCAGGAAATTCCTTCTTAAAATAATCAATAATGTGATTCGTTTCCTTTTTGCCTTTCTCGATCGCTTCCATTTTTGATTGTTCATCTAATCCATCCACATCAAAGATTTGCAGGGCATTAATGTAATATTCATCCCCCACCTTTGCTAGATTAAGGCCTCTTAGCCGTGTATTCTCTTCAGCCGGTTTATAATTATAATATAAATCAGAGAACCCCCAAGCAACATGCTCTGTTACAACCGCTTCTCCAAACTTTTTGGATTTTGCTGTTTCTTTTACACCATTCCAGTCTACATTTTTTAGATGAAGCATTAAGGTGGCGGCCATTTTCGTTTCTTCTAAACCAATATCTTCTCCACCTACAAAATAAGGAACACCCGACATTGCTGCGAAATCAGCATCCTGGGTAGCATCAATAAACGTTTTTCCCCTAATTTCAAAATTCCCGTTTGGATTTTGTACTTTTACACCTACCACTTGACTTCCTAACATAATGGAGTCAAGTACGGTTGTAGTTGTAGTTAGCGAGAGAAGTGCCTCGTCATTCACCAATTTTTGGAAGGCAGCTTTTGCATTTTCTATACTAAATGCATTCCCCTTACCTACTAATTTGTGCCACTCTTCAAAAATACCATGACTGACCGATTCACCATCTTTTCCTTGGGGTATATCCAGGAAATTCATCATACCAAACGTAAATAACCCTCCAAGTTCTTCCCTATGTTCAATTAGCAAGGTTTTTGCCCCATTTCTTGCAGCTGAAACAGCAGCAGCCACTCCTTCCGGCTCCCCTCCAACTACAATCACATCATATTCTTCATCAAATTGATTCATGGCAGTTGGCTTTTCATAGGGAATGGGTTGAGGTGTAACTGTTGCACTTGTCATATTATCGTAAATGTTATTGCCGAAATAAGCTGCGATCAATAGTAATAAAAGTACGCCCGTAATTAGTAAGTTTCGCCTTTTCATGTTGTCCTCCCAAAGAAATAAACTATTTTAACGGTAAAAAAATTATCTTGTTCTTATTCGAAAATCCGAAATCCAAACAAAGATAATTAATTAGTAATATTTATTATTGCCAAATAGTCATTCTATAAACACTTGGGATTTGTTGAAACTTTTATAGCTATTTAGGAGTCTAATTATTGGAAAGGACTTACATTATTGGGTGGCATACTGCTTATTGGATTTTTGGAACGGGGATTTATTAAGTGCCAATTTTTATATAGTCATAATCTAGACACTTGATATAACCTAACATGATTATGTATTATTAAACTGGAAGAGTCTTACATTTGTGGTAAGAATATTTTCATAAGCTTTTCTATGGGGTTCAGCCGTTCTATGTTTGATCTTGAATAGCTGACAAAGAGGAAAGAACAACCATTTGAAAAAGCATAAATATAAAAGTCAGGAGAAAAATTAAATGTTTAGAATTGTTTTATTATCTTTAACCTGTATGATTGCATTTTTTTCTACCTATAATTCTGAAGTAGCTGCTGCTGCTGGAAAAGCTTCTCTAGAAATGAAAGGTGTAACAATCGAGTTAAATGGGGAGAGAATTACTTTTAAGGACCCTATTATTAATAAGTCGGATTACACACTATTACCAATGAGAGATTTCTATGAAGCAATTGGTGCAACAGTTAGCTGGAACAAAGAAACATTAACAGCCAGCAGTACAAAAAACGGCCATGTTGTGGAACTAGTTATCAATTCAAAAAATGCAAAAGTGGATGGCCAAAATGCATTTGTTCCTGTTACTCCACTGCTATATAAGGATAGAACATACATACCATTACGTTTTGTCAGTGAAAATTTTGATGGAAATGTATCCTGGGATCAAAGTCAAAGAATGATTACCATCCAATTATCAGATTCCCAGGATTCACCTGATTCACCAACTAGTCCAGATACACCTGAAGTAAAGCCACCGACTCAACATATCCTACATATTAATGATTCAAAAATTAAGATGGATGAACCGATCATTACTAAAGCTGGCAGAACATATGTACCAGCAAAATATTTTAAATATAATCTTGAAAACGGATATGGAAATTGGTTATCGAATGATGCCTATGAGCTGCTAGTTTCAGATACTCTATTTACTTTTTACAAGGATAGTAATCTGGTTTATGTAAATGGACAGGCTATGGATATGGTAGAAATTCCATTTGTTCAAAATGATGAAATGTATGTTCCTGTTAATTTCATTGTCAACTCTTTAACCAATAAAGGGAGAATACAATATAATCGTGACAAACAAGAATTGTATGTTTTTATCAATGATTATATTTTCACTGGTCAAAAATTAGCTGTTTCATACGGTAACCTGAATGTCCCACAATTAGTTGAGAAGGCAACCTTGGAGGGCTCACGCGATCTATTAGTAAGCGATAATCCCGAAACCCTAGTTCCGTCTCACATTACAAGCGATTCAACAACACTGGCGCAATCTAATATTCAATCAACTTCTGCCACGAAGGAACATAGTATTTTTGGTTGGCACTTAAATTACCTTAATACGACAGCTACTATTGGTATCACGATAGAAAACCTGTCAAACTCAAGTGCACTCGAAATTACAGATGCAAAGGGCGTTTCCAAGATTGGATTCAATAATACAATTAAATATGATATTGGCTTACCATTAGCTGATACATATCTAAGTGGAAAGCTAACTACTTTGAACGGAAAAGGGATTAAGATTGCACCTGGAGAAACGAAGCTGATCCAATCGTATTTTTTAGATCAGGAAAAAGCATTAGGATTTATTAATAATATAGATGTTCGTTCTTTAAATGGCAGTAACAGCAACTATATTATCCGAGTAGTTTTAAGCAAGAATGAAAATGCTGATTTAACCCAGATTCATTCAGAGCCGATAGAATTGTACGACCAGCATCCAAGAGGGGCTTGGCCAAGCTCAACCATATCGGCAAATTTACCAACATATACAGTAGGTGCAAGTCAAACTGGCTATAATATTTCAAATGGGCGAACAGATAATCTGTTAACTGCCGAAAATTCGTTGACAAATATCAATGGCACGATCGGAAACCCTGGACACTTTGGAATGACATACAAGGTAAATATTCCTGTGAACAATCCCAATGCCGAGGAGCAAGCCATTTCAATTAAGCTTGCCGGTAGAGGCGGCGCATATAGCGGTGCTGTTAAATATAATGGCCAAGTCTATCTGGTACCTACCATCACCCCAGGCGTAAGCTATGTGGAGCTACCGGATTATATCATCGGCAACGGCAAATCCGAAACAATCCAGCTAGAAATCATGCATGCTGGCGGAAGCAACCTCCCAGTCGCAGTTTATGTAGAAACAAAATAAGCAACTAAAAAATAATATAAAACACCTTCCACAAGCTTGCCCTAACCAGGCCCGCGCAACGGAAGGTGTTTTTATATTTAATACAGCGACACCATTTCCAGTGCGGATTCGGAAATTGTGCGAGAATTGTGTGCGTACCTGGCACCCACACAATTTAGCTAAACCAAAAGGTGCCCAATCGATTAGTACGATTGGGCACCTTTTAGTTTTTATTTATTTACTCGGTCTAGGAATGTTGCGAATTCGGCGCGTGAGATGCTTGCGTCTGGTTTGAATGTGTTGTCCGTGAAGCCTTTTGCTAAATCGTTGGCTACAAGCGTTTGGATGCTAGTGTATGCCCAATGAGATGATTTCAAATCACTGTAGCTTACTTTGGCAGTTCCAGTTAAGTTGTATGCACGCTTCAACAAAGTAGCAACCTCTGCTCGAGTGAGTTTGCCATTCGGCGTAAACTTTCCTGCTTCACGGCCCTGCATTATTCCACTTTCAGCAAGTGCACTAATTGCCTCTGCAGCATAGTGGCTAGAGCTGACATCACTAAAGCTGATTTTTTTCGTTGATGTCAGTTTCAACGCTCTCGCAATAATCGTCGCAGCTTCTGCACGTGTGATTGAATTGTTAGGCTTGAATGTTCCATCCACATACCCTTTGATTAATTCGCGGTTATTTAGATTTTCAATCGGACTTAACGCCCAATGATTTGCCGAAACATCTGTATATGCTGGTTCTTTGTAATTTACATTATAAACGGCTTGTAACTGATCAAAATAAATTTTTCCTTTATTTTGTAAAGTTGACGTTGGTTCTGCCACATAAAGTCGTTCAAATTTTAATGGAAGCACGGCAGCAGACGGAATCGATGCCGTCACATATTTCCAGCCTGTCCAATCTAATTCACCTTGCTGCGTAAAATCAATCGTATGCTTTGTACCAGCTCCATCAACAACTACGCCTCTTAACCAGTGATTTCCTCCATCACCATATACCCAGACACCTAAGTGAACTGGTTGCCCACTAATCGCGATTGGTGATTTGGCAATTGCATAAGCAGCTTTTGTACCTGTTTCAGAAGTTGAAAAATCATAAGTAAGCTTTAAGCTTGATGAGCCCTGTCTAATTGGCTCTGTAGTCGAGCTATTTACCACCGAAGCTGAAGCCTTTGCAGCTGCTGAACTCCATTTTGAAGCACTGTCAAAGCTATCCAATAAAACCTTGTCTTGCATTTCAATTATTTTTACGGATTTCTCTACTTTCACACCATCATATTGTGCAATAATTTTCCCTTGGCCTGAACCACTAGCCTTAAAGGTTGTCCCACTAATAGTCCCAATATTCCCTTCCACTGACCACTTCACGCTTGAAGAGTCAATGTCCATTGGATTTAAGTACTGATCATAGGCACTAGCAACTTTTAAGTTAATAGAAGAATCCTTGACCATTTCATTTGGAATATTACCTAGAGTCATAGATTTCAAAGTACCTTGTGGTGCTGTATTCACTACCTGCAGGATTGCAGAAACTCGTCGTTCACTTCCATCTGAGGGACTGTTGACGATTCTAGGAGCCGCTCCTCCTGGTTCACGAACTACCATCGTTGCAGAACCACCACCATCTAAATTGATGGCCGCGCTTGCTCCTTGTGAAATTAAATAAGATGCCAGATCCGATAAGCTTGTCCCATTGCTATAACCACTTTGTCGTCCATCAACTGTAACTAAAGATACTTTTGTTCCTGTTGAGTCGATAGCAACTGCAGTACGTGGTGCACGTGTTTTAGCAAATGAAGAAGACGTAGACATGGAAATGTTAACTTTACCATCCTTCACTAAAAGAGGACCTGCTGCCAGCATGTACTTGGCATCCATCCATTTTGAATCGATTGAAAGACCTACCTCAATCGTAGCCCCCGCTGCCACAGAAGCTGAAAGTTCATTTGCTACCGCTTGATTTTGGACTGAAATAACAAATCCATCTGCTGGAATTGCTGAATCCCCTGGCGTGTTGAAAGCTGTCACATTTGAGACTGTCCCAGTGAATTGATCACCAAAATGCAATGAAGTGGTATCTTGAGTTGCAGCAGTTGCAACAATTTCCATTCCCCATTGGTTTGTTCCAGTAGTCTTTTTACCCGGAGTATATAACACCGTTTTGTTACTTCCTCGATCGCTATTGATTAAATCAATCGGATACTCTTTGCCATTCACTTTAAAGCTTAAATTCGTTTGATAGTAGTCAATA
>DAMDNS010000096.1:0-8181 GCA_032083605.1 Ureibacillus sp. | reverse complement strand
TGGGGGGATTTACATGACTTTTCATCAGTATCCGAAGGCACAAGGGCTATATTCACCTAGTTTTGAACATGACGCTTGTGGGATCGGTTTTTATGCCAACATTAAGGGACACGCTTCACATGAGATTGTAAAAAACGGACTAGAAATGTTATGTCGCCTGGATCACCGAGCAGGACGCGGTGGTGATGGTAGAACTGGCGATGGTGCAGGTCTACTGGTACAAATTCCGGACGCATTTTTCAAATTGAATTGCCCGGAGCTAAACTTACCAGCAAAAGGTGAGTACGGAGTAGGTCAGTTATTTTTCACAGAGGATACTAGAGAGAGAGAATCCATTGAAAATAAAATTAACGAATTAATCGAGCAGGAAGGCCAAACTCTAATTGGCTGGAGAACTGCTCCTACAAATAAAGAGATGTTAAGTGATATTGCGAAATCAACAGCGCCTGTTGTTCGCCAGGTTTTTATTAAGGGACAAAATGTCGAAGATTCTTTGGCATTTGAACGTAAATTATATTTAATCCGCAAGCAAGCTGAATTCTGGGCACAACAAAATGATATGAAATTTTACTGTCCAAGTATGTCGAGCCAAAAAATGGTGTTCAAAGGGTTGCTGACGCCAGAAGAGGTAAGTGAATTTTACATCGATCTTCAGGATGAAAGCTTTATCTCGGCATTTGCAATCGTTCACTCAAGATACTCAACGAATACATTCCCGAGTTGGGAACGTGCACATCCAAACCGCTATATCGTCCACAATGGAGAAATTAACACATTACGAGGCAATATCAACTGGATGACTGCCCGTGAGCAACGTTTTGTTTCTGAAGCATTTGGGGATGACCTTAAGAAATTATTGCCAATCATTGATAACTCAGGTTCTGACTCATCGATGCTAGATAATGCTTTTGAATTTTTTGTGTTAGCTGGTCGCACACCTGCACATACAGCTATGATGCTGATTCCGGAGCCTTGGACTGAAAACCCTCATATCTCGGAGGAGAAAAAAGCGTTTTATGCTTACCATGCAAGTATGATGGAGCCATGGGATGGACCAACTGCAATCTGTTTCACGGATGGTAAACAAATCGGTTCTATTTTAGACCGCAATGGCTTACGTCCAGCACGTTATTATGTAACAAAGGATGATATGATCGTCTTTTCTTCAGAAGTAGGGGTTGTAGATATCGAGGAGGAAAATGTTCTTTATAAAGAGCGTTTAAGCCCTGGTCGTATGCTTTTAATCGATTTAGAGCAAGGAAAAATTGTTTCTGATGAAGAGCTGAAAAGCGAAATGGCACAAGCACAGCCTTATGGTAAATGGCTAGAAGAAAACCTGGTGACAGTAGAGGCTGATCAAGAAACTCCTAAAGAGGTTGATGAGCTGGCGGTTCGTCAAAAATCATTTGGCTATACATTTGAAGACATTCAAAAATATATTGTTCCAATTGCAAGCAGTGGCAAAGACCCGATCGGTTCTATGGGGAATGATACACCTTTAGCAGTGTTATCAGATCGTCCACAATCATTATTTAACTACTTTAAGCAATTATTTGCACAAGTTACAAATCCGCCAATCGATTCAATTCGTGAGCATATTGTAACTTCAACTATGACCTTGCTAGGTGCAGAGGGGAATTTATTGCATCCAAATGCGGAGAATGCCCGCCGTATATTCCTGGAAACTCCTATTCTAACAGACGGAGAGTTATATGAGATTACGAGCATTAATAGTACGCACTTCCAACATGCAGTGCTTCCACTCCAATTTGAAAATTCATTGGAAGATGAATTACAGCGCCTATTCAAGGAAGCTGATGCAGCGATTGAAAAAGGAATTACTTTATTAGTGCTGTCTGACGAATTAGATGATATTAATACGCCTACTATTCCAGTATTACTCGCTGTAAGCAGCTTGCATCAATACTTAGTTCGCACAGGTAAACGTACACTTGTAAGCATTATCGCCAATAGTGGAGAAGCTCGTGAAGTACATCATTTTGCAGCTTTAGTTGGCTTTGGTGCAGATGCGATTAATCCATATCTTGCTTTTGCTTCTATTCAAGAAGCAATCGATGCTGGACATTTATCACTAAGCTATCAGGATGCTGTTAGGAAGTATCGCAAAGGTATCGCTGATGGTGTTGTAAAAGTAATGTCCAAAATGGGTATTTCAACTGTTCAGTCTTACCGTGGTGCCCAAATTTTTGAGGCTGTGGGTATTAGTAAAGAAGTAGTGGATCGTTATTTCTCGGGAACTGCTTCTCAAATTGATGGAATCGATTTAGAAACTATTGGTGAAGAAGCTAAACGCCGTCACAAGCTAGCTCTTGATTCCAAGAACGCTTTGTTAGAATCAGGCAGTGAATTCCAATGGCGTGCAAATGGTGAACACCATGCCTTTAACCCTAAAACGATTCACACGTTACAAACGGCTACAAGAAGAAATGATTATGGTTTATATAGAATGTATGCTGAAATGGCAAATGAAGAACAAATTGGGTTCTTACGTAACATGTTTGAATTCAAATCTACGAATCAATCGATTCCGCTTGAGGATGTTGAATCAGTTGACTCAATCGTAAAACGATTCAAAACAGGAGCAATGTCCTTTGGTTCAATTTCGAAAGAAGCGCATGAAACATTGGCGATTGCTATGAACCGTATCGGCGGACGCTCAAATTCTGGTGAGGGTGGAGAAGATGCTTCTCGCTTTGAAATCGATGAAAATGGGGATAACCGTGGTAGTGCGATTAAGCAAATTGCATCAGGTCGCTTCGGTGTAAAATCCCACTATTTAGTGAATGCAAAAGAACTGCAAATTAAAATGGCTCAAGGTGCAAAACCAGGCGAAGGCGGTCAATTACCGGGGAACAAAGTTTATCCTTGGGTTGCAGATGTTCGTGGTTCGACACCGGGTGTAGGGTTAATATCACCACCACCACACCATGATATCTACTCGATTGAAGACTTGGCAGAGCTTATATACGATTTGAAAAATGCAAACCGTGATGCGCGTATCTCTGTAAAGCTAGTTGCAAAAGCTGGTGTCGGGACAATCGCGGCAGGTGTTGCAAAAGGTGGAGCGGATGTCATTGTTATCTCTGGTTATGATGGAGGAACTGGTGCATCGCCAAAAACTTCTATTAAGCATACAGGTTTACCATGGGAGCTAGGCTTGGCGGAAGCGCACCAAACACTAATGTTAAACGGCCTACGTGAACGTGTAACATTAGAAACAGATGGTAAGTTAATGACTGGTAAGGATGTTGTAATGGCGGCTTTACTAGGAGCAGAAGAGTATGGCTTTGCTACTGCACCATTAATCGTTCTTGGCTGTATCATGATGCGTGCATGTCATTTGGATACGTGTCCGGTAGGTGTTGCAACACAAAATCCGGAATTGCGTGCTAAATTTATGGGGAACGCAGATCACATTGTAAACTTCATGTACTTTATTGCTGAAGAAATGCGTGAGTACATGGCGAAATTAGGATTCCGCACTGTAGATGAGATGGTTGGACGTACTGATGTCCTTCAAATCAGTGAACGTGCAAAATCCCACTGGAAAGCCGGTCAGCTTGATTTATCGACACTGCTTTACCAGGTACAAGGTGCTCGCACGAAACAATCAAACCAGGACCTTCGTATTGAAGAAACGTTTGATCTTCGTGAGCTTCTTCCAAAAGTAGAAAAAAGCATTCAAGAAAAAGAATCAATTGAACTTGAATATACAATCAAAAATACAGACCGTGTTGTCGGTACGATTATCGGAAGCGAGATTTCGAAAAAGTACGGAGAAGCGGGGCTGAAAGATGAAACGATCAAGCTGAATTTCACAGGTCATGCAGGTCAAAGCTTTGGCGCATTTGTTCCAAAAGGTATGTCACTTTCCTGTGTAGGTGACGTGAATGACTACTTCGGTAAAGGATTATCTGGCGGGAAGCTGGTAGCTATTGCACCTATTAAGGGTGCGCAAGAGAAAAACGTTATTGCCGGGAACGTTTGTCTATATGGAGCTACAAGTGGAACTGCTTATATCAATGGTCGTGCCGGTGAACGTTTTGCAGTTCGTAACAGTGGCGCCAATGTTGTAGTAGAAGGTATTGGTGACCATGGCTGTGAGTATATGACTGGTGGACGTGTTGTAATCTTGGGCGATGTAGGGAAAAACTTCGCAGCAGGCATGAGTGGTGGTATTGCTTACGTATTACCGACAAATGAAGCGGAATTTAAAGAACAATGCAATACAGAGATGATTGAATTTGAACGTTTAGAAGATAAGAACGAAATTGAAGCTGTACGCTCAATGATTATCAAACACTTGGAGCACACTGAAAGTACGATTGCCCTAGATGTACTGGCGAAATGGGAGCAATTTGTAACGAGGTTTGTGAAAGTTGTACCAACGGATTATAAAGCGATGGTTGATAAAATCAGCTATCACAAATTCCTTGGTTTAAATGAAGAAACAGCGGCAATGCAAGCATTTGTTGAAGCAACTGGCGCTAAAGAATTAGCGATTTCCAAATAAGAGGGGGTTCTAGCATGGGGAAACCAACAGGATTTATGGAATATAAACGAGCGAAGACGAAAGAGCAGCCTCCACTAGAGCGTATTTCGAATTGGAATGAATATGCTACTAGGCTGCCAGATGAGACATTACAGGAACAAGGTGCAAGATGTATGGATTGCGGGACACCGTTTTGCCATATGGGCGTTGAGATTCGCGGTGCCGCAGCAGGCTGTCCAATCCAAAACGTAATTCCTGAATGGAATGATTTAGTGTATAAGGGGAAATGGAGGGAAGCATTAGATCGTCTACATATGACGAACAACTTCCCGGAATTCACGGGCCGCGTATGTCCAGCGCCCTGTGAAGGCTCTTGTACACTAGGGATTACAGATCCAGCAGTAGCTATCAAATCAATTGAACGTTCAATTATTGATAAAGGCTTTGAAAATAACTGGATTCTTCCACGTATCCCAAGAACACGCACAGGCTCTAAAATTGCTGTTGTCGGTTCTGGTCCAGCTGGATTAGCGGCTGCAGATGAATTAAATCAGCTTGGGCACAGTGTAACTGTATATGAACGTGCTGATCGCCCAGGCGGCCTTTTAATGTATGGCATTCCAAACATGAAGCTAGAAAAAGAGGTTATTGAACGCCGCGTAAATCTGCTTCGTCAAGAAGGAATCGATTTTGTCTTAAGTACTGAAATCGGAAAAGATATTACTGCAGAAGAGCTAAAGGCTCAATATGATGCAGTCATCCTTTGCATCGGAGCTCAAAAACAACGAGTTCTTCATTTAGAAGGCAGTGAGGCACAAGGGGTACATCTAGCAATGGACTACCTGACAGGTGTAACTCAAAGCTTGCTGGATTCAAATTTAAAGGATGGGAAAGCGTTAGATGTTGCTGGGAAAGATGTAATCGTGATCGGTGGTGGGGATACAGGAGCCGACTGCGTAGCAACTGCTATCCGTCAAAAAGCACGCTCTGTACATCAATTCGGCAAGCATCCAGAGCTTCCAAAAACTCGTCAAGAAGATCGTCCTTGGCCACAAGATCCAAATGTGTATAAGCTTGATTATGCATATGAAGAGGTAGAGGCAGCAAAAGGACGTGACCCTCGTGAATATTGTATCCAAACGAAAAAAATCGTGAAGGATAAAATGGGGCGCGTAAAAGAACTTCATACCATTCAAATGGAGAAAATTTTAGGTGACGACGGTTTCTACTTCTTTAAAGAGATTCCAGGCACTGAGAAAATTTGGCCAGCACAAGCAGTCTTTGTTGCCATTGGTTTTGAAGGTGTGGAAAAGTCAGTGCCAGAGCAATTTGGTGTGACAATTGCAAACAACAAAGTGCGTGCATCTATTAAAGATTTTGAAACAAATGTACCTGGCGTATTTGCAGCAGGAGATGCAAGACGCGGCCAAAGCTTAGTTGTATGGGCGATTAAAGAAGGTCGTGCAGTTGCAGCAAGTGTTAATGAATTTTTAAATGTTAAAGTGAATGCTTAATATTGAAGTGGTTTCCGAGCTTTCAAAAGACTCGGGAATCGCTTTTTATTTGGAAGATAAGTATAATTATTTTTTAATGGATAAGAAAATATAGACTTTCTTGTCCACACAAGCTTAACTATGGCTAACCGTTGTGGTTCTCTTCGCTCAGCCATGGTTCCTATCGATATATATTCAGCTAGAAAAAATCTACACTTGAAGGTTAGCTAAAAGTCTAATTTAAAATGGTATTTTTATTTTTTGGGGTATGTATAAGAAGGGAATAAATATTGGTAAACTATTTTGGAACTAATTATCGAATTAGAAATGGTATCGTCGAACATTGCGGTGAAATGAATTCTCAATTAGAGTTGTTGTATTGAAAATGAATTCTCCAACTTTTCCTCTAACTTACTTTCCTCAAAAACTATATAAATGTGTAAAACCTCAACAATTTAATGGTTTTCGTTGAAATATAAGTTTTTCGAATAAATGTTTTGCATGGTTTCATGATTTCGGTTAAGATTAGAATGATAATAAATTAGAAATGGTTCTACCATTCAACGCACAACTACGGAGGTAATATAATGTCAACTTTAGTAATTAAAGATCTTCATGTATCAATCGAAGATAAGGAGATTTTAAAAGGTCTAAACCTTACAATTAATACAAACGAAATCCACGCTATCATGGGTCCAAACGGTACAGGTAAATCTACATTAGCTTCTGCTATTATGGGTCATCCTAAATACGAGGTAACTCAAGGTACAATTGAAATAGATGGTGAAAACGTGCTTGAAATGGAAGTTGATGAGCGTGCAAAAGCTGGACTATTCCTAGCTATGCAATACCCATCAGAAATTTCAGGTGTAACAAATGCTGACTTCATCCGCTCTGCGATCAACGCACGCCGTGAAGAAGGCGATGAAATTTCTTTAATGAAATTCATCCGTGAATTAGACAAAACAATGGACTTCCTGGAAATGGACCAAGAAATGGCTCAACGTTACCTAAACGAAGGCTTCTCTGGTGGGGAAAAGAAACGTAACGAAATTCTTCAATTAATGATGATCAAGCCTGCTTTCGCTATTTTGGACGAAATCGACTCTGGTCTGGATATCGATGCTTTAAAAGTTGTAGCAAAAGGGATCAACCAAATGCGCGGTGAAGGATTCGGATGTATCGCAATCACTCACTACCAACGTTTACTAAACTACATCACTCCTGATCACGTGCATGTTATGATGCAAGGTCGCGTTGTTAAATCAGGCGGTCCAGAATTAGCTCAACGTTTAGAAGCAGAAGGTTATGACTGGATTAAACAAGAATTAGGAATTGAAGATACAGACGCGGTAACAGAAGAAGCATAAAGAGAGAGGACGAATAACATGACAGTTGAAACTAAATTGGCGTTATCAGCTACAGAAGTACGCTCGTTCTCGGAAAGCAATAACGAACCAGCTTGGTTTGGTTCATTGCGTGCTGAAGCAATTGAAAAAGCGACTGAGCTTCCAATGCCAACTCCAGATAAAACAAACATTACAAAATGGAACTTTACAGAGTTCCCTCAACATACAGTAGAAAGTGCACCATTTAGTTCACTAGATGAGCTTTCTGCAGAGGTTAAAGAAATTATCGATATCGAAGGTCAAGAAAACCTTTATATCCAACGCAACAATACACCTGCATTCCTTAAAATTTCTGAAGAGTTAAAGGCTCAAGGCGTTATCTTCACAGATATTTTAACTGCAGTTCGTGAACACAGTGATTTAGTTCAAAAATACTTTATGACAGAAGCTGTTAAAGTAGATGAGCATAAATTATCTGCTTACCATGCAGCATTAGTCAACGGTGGGGTATTCTTATACGTACCGAAAAAGGTTGTAGTAGAAAAACCATTACAAGTGGTATTCCTGAATGACGACGTGAATGCTTCATTATTCAACCACGTATTAGTAGTAGCTGATACGAATTCTGCAGTAACATACGTACAAACTTACGTATCAACGATCGAACAGTCAAATGGACAAGCCAACTTAATCGAAGAAGTAATCGCATTGGACAATGCACAGGTTGCTTTCGGTTCAGTTGATGTTCTTGCAAAAGGATTTACTACTTATGTAAACCGTCGTGGTCATGTTAAGCGTGATGCTAAGCTTGACTGGGCTTTAGGTT
>DAMDNS010000095.1:0-8246 GCA_032083605.1 Ureibacillus sp. | reverse complement strand
AGCATTGCTCCAGATGCAGCTTCCAACAAGGAAATCTCACATTTCTTTCGCGGAGGATTTCCGGCTGTTAAATGGGCAATTATTAGAATACTATAGCCTGACCCAACACTAAGTGATTTTGCATCAGTAAGTTGCTATTAAAAATTATCTTAAAGCTGCTAATTGTTTTGAGTTGACTCAATCACTTCGTTTCTAACTTCAAGTATATACTGACTAAGTACATGTTCTCGACCTCCGTTGTTTTCGTACCACTCTTGTATTCTTTGAACATGTGCTTGGTCATTTCTTATATTGTTCTCGATTCTCACGTAATCCTTGTAGCTGTTATATTCCCAAATTGTAAAAATTTCAAAGGTTTTGTCTTGATTGTCCCTCATCCATCTTCCTACCAACCGTGCTCCGTTCTTTAACTGGTTAGGCAAATTTGTATCGTTGAAATGTGCATTAAAACTCAGAACAAAATCACTCGTCACAATATAAGATTTTCTTCGATAAAACATTTCTGGAACCTCCTAATATAAATAACGTTAAATTCCATATATATTTATATTTTACAGAAAATACAAGGAAGCAGCTATCAAAATTTTGAGTGTGGATTGAGAAAGGAGAGAATCTATCATATTAATAATAGTTGGATTCTTACTTTTTATCGTTACGGTTTTATTGTTTTTGATCTTATTTGTGAGGATTATTATAAATCTATTCAGAAAGAAGTCTTTTCCTAAAAAATTGTTTTTTACGACATTGTCCGGAGTTATTGCAGTATTGCTAATTTATACATATGAATTTTATATGTTTACCTTTGAACGAGCAATTGATAGGGAATACATGCAAGATGGCCCTGGTCCCGCCACTTCACCAACCGAGAAATATACGGCTGATGCTTTCTTCGAGCCCTATGGCGGTGCTCCCGGGGGCGTTAATGTGTGGGTTGAAATCACTTATCACAATGAAAAAAATAGAATTAAAACGATTTACTATGCTGATGCCAAAAGGGATATCAGTCTAGAGTGGAAAGATGAAGAGACTCTTTCGATTCATAATAATGACCCTACCTATCCCGACTCAAATAGAAGCATCGAATTAGACGTTGGTAATGAGATTTATGATGAATTTGGTTTTGCCTGTCAAAGCTGGCTGATGAAAGATGAATATGAGAAATGCTACGTAGACCAGTAAGTAACATGTTTTTGCTATTATAAAATATCAACGGGAGAATAAAAATCCAAAGAAGAGCAACCATACTCGATTACTTAAACTTTGGGTATTTGATAGCATGTAAAAACACATTGGTTAGAAGAATGAATAAAGGACTAAGAACAAAAGCGCTTGATAATTGTGCGAATGAGGAAGAAAAGTACTCTGCACTCATATGTGTTGTGAACAAGGATAAATTGAGAATAAAGAAAATAGAAAATCCAGCAATAAAATAATAGCGAATATGTTTTTTAGTTATCAAAAGAGTTCCGAAAAGAAATAAGGCTGTTGAAACAAAAAGAATGATATGAACATAGATTGCTTCTGAAGTTGAATATTTAACTGGAATATCTGAAGTTATGATTAAAAAGTAAATAAAAGCTAGAGTATAAGCAGCAATTCCAAGCCAAACAAATAGTTTAGAAGTTGAGTTTTCCTTCATGAGAACATCCTTTTTAGGTTATTTATTTCATTTTAATTCAAAATGTAAAAATAGGTAAGTTGGAGGGTAGAAAATTATTATGATTTCACTGTGCAATAACCAATTTTAATGGGGAGGAAAAGCAGTTTGAAGTATTCCTTTACCATCATTGCTTTTTTCCTGCTATTAGTAGGGTGTCAAGAGATGAAAGAAGAACTCCATTTTAATGGATCTAGTGAAAACTGGTCAGCCGAGTTAGAGGTAAGTGTAATAGAAGCTTCTGAGGAAAACAAACTTAAATTAAAATACAAAGGTAAAGATATAGAATGCACTGAATCCTTTGATTATATTCTTGAAAACAAGACAAGCCAAACTACTTATGGAGCAAATAGCGTTAACTTAGATAAAGACGGTTTGTACACTAACAACGACTTAAGCTCTAATAGCCCCTCCACTACTTCCGAAGATGCTATTAATATCACAATCAATTGGGAGGAGCATAGCGAAAGTTTTGTATTGAATAATGCTTACTATTAGGAATTCACGGCATTCAAACAGCAGGAATTATTTTAAATCTAATCGAACTTTATTAGGATAAATTTATTAAAGTAGGGATTTGAACAATTGAAGAATCTAAAACCTATTAAGAGAAGCCCTTTGAGGATTTATTTTGGGAAAAAGTATTATCGTCTTAAGCGGTACAAGGAATGGCATATCGGTAACAAGAATTATGCGCTTGTAAAAGAACAGAATGTATTGAAACATTCCGTTTTTTCACATAGGAGTATTCTTCTACGCGAGTTGAAGGATGTTGATATGTGGCTGCAGTATAATAAAATACAAAACTTAACGATTGCCACAAAAGCGATAAATAAAGTTGTGATCCGGCCAGGAGAAACCTTTTCATATTGGCGTTTAATCGGGAAACCCTCAAGAAGAAAAGGATATGTGGAAGGAATGATTTTACATTATGGCAAGGTGACAACCGGAATTGGCGGGGGGCTCTGCCAGCTATCAAATTTAATCTATTGGATGACATTACATACCCCATTGACTGTGACGGAAAGATATCGTCATAGTTACGATGTCTTTCCCGATTCGAATCGGAAACAACCATTCGGAAGTGGAGCTACTTGTGCATATAACTATCTGGATTTACAGATTAAAAATGAAACAAATCATACGTACCAGCTGGTTCTGAGTTTGACGGATACTCATTTGGTTGGTGAATGGAGATCAGACAGTCCACAGATTAAAACTTATAAGGTTTATGAAGCTAATCATAGGATCAGCCTAGAATATTGGGGCGGCTATGTAAGACAAAATCGAATTCATCGCAAGGTTTTCGATACGGATAAACAGCAAATTGACGATGAATTTGTTACGGAAAACAATGCAATTATGATGTATGAACCATTGTTGGCAGAGCCAATCAAAGAAAAAGCTTAAAAAAATGGGTGGGACATAAGTAGAAATTCTAAGAAAATTAGCGGAAAACTATAATTAGACTTTGATACTTTCTAAATTAATTGCTGTGGAGGGACGAGTGTAGCTGTCGACTGCGTCTTTCGCAACAGAGCGGAACTTCCTGCGGGAATAGCACGACGCCTGAAACAACAGGCTCAGGGGAGTCTCCGCGAAAAAGCGCACCCGGAACGGAAATCAATTTTTTCGCACACCGAAAAACACCATTTTCACTCGAGAATGGTGTTTTTGGCTTTTGTACCAGCCTCTCTTTTTAATATGAAGGAAATTCAATCCATTTAATAGAATTTAACCTCATATGTGAGAATTAAAATCATGTTTGGAATTGGAGGACGAAACATGAAAATGCCAACGCATATTGTGGCAGTCGGGGGAATCGTTGAGGATACGCAAGGAAATATATTGCTAGTTAAAACCCATCATCAAGGGTGGGTTTTCCCTGGAGGGCAAGTTGAAGCAGGTGAGAACTTAATGGATGCTTTAACTCGGGAGATTAAAGAGGAAAGTGGAATTGATGTAGAGATTTCCAACTTGATAGGCGTGTATTCTAATACGGGAAATTATAAATGGTACGATGGTAAAACAGATGTACCAACTAAACTAATGCTGGATTACGTTTGTAAGCCAATCGGTGGGATACTTTCAACATCCGAAGAAACATCCGAAGTGCAGTGGGTAGAAAAAGAAAAGGCCATGGTTTTGATTTCAGCCCCTGCCATTCGTACTAGATATCAAGTCTATTTAGACTTTGATGGAAACATAAATTATATGGAATACATTACGAACCCCAATTTTGAATTAAAACTGCAAAGATCGGTTTAGCTAAATAAGAAGGTAGGCGACATATGATTAAAGCTGTGTTTTTTGATTTGGATGGAACATTATTAAATCGAGATGAATCAGTTCGTAAATTTATTGATAGCCAATATGAACGATTGAATAAGTGGCTAAGCCATATTCCAAAAGCTCAATATGTTTCACGATTCATGAATTCGATAATCACGGGTATGTTTGGAAAGATAAAGTATATCAGCAAATGTCAGAGGAATTTAATATCACAGGATTATCGTGGGAAGAATTGCTTCAGAATTATGTAAGCAATTTCAAACATTTTTGTGTGCCTTTTAATCATCTTATAGAAGTGTTGGAGGAATTGAAAAATAATCATTATGAACTGGGCATGATTACAAATGGATTTGGTCAATTCCAAATGGATAATATAAGAGCTTTAGGGATAGAAAAGTACTTTTCAACAATCCTGGTTTCAGAACGGGAAGGGGTAAAAAAGCCCAACCCGGATATCTTCTTTCGTGCTTTAGAACAGCTCGATGTTGCACCTAACCAAAGCGTTTATGTTGGCGACCATCCCGAAAATGATGTGATGGCAGCACAAAATGCAGGGATGAGAGGGATTTGGAAGAAAGATAGTAAATGGAAAAATTTTGAGACAGATTTGATAATTGATCGTTTGGATGAATTACTTCCAACAATCTTAAAGTTGAATATGATTGCTACGATTAATCATGAGTAAAAATGAAGGGAGCATATCATTGGTTATTAGAAAAGCGTATGGGTATGTAATAAGAAGGAAGGAAGAGAAGAAACAGGTGTTGGTCTTTAGGCATCCAATTACAGAAGCCGGGATTCAAATACCAAAGGGAACAGTAAAATCTGAAGAAGACACAAAGCATGCAGTTATTCGAGAAATTGAAGAAGAAACAGGTTTGAGCAATTTTACCGTTAAAGGATTACTTGCCGAGGATTTTTGGGTGAACGATGACGGAGTGACTCATAATCGATTTTTCTATGAAATCCATGCTGCAAATGTTCTCGATGAATGGGACTATCAACCAACCGGTGGAGGAGGAGAAGAGGGATTAACATTTCATTTTTTCTGGATTTCCTCTCAGGATGAGGTAGAAATCATTAGAGGGCATGGAGATTATCTGGATCTTGTGTTTGACTGAGGGAGGGAGAGTAGAATGGGAAAGCAATTTCAGGGTTCAATACGACCGTTCAATTGAATTAGCACTCTATTCTGTCCTATAGAGTGCTACTCAAACTAACTTTAGCTATGAATGCATCCAAATCCAAAACTTGCTGTTGCACCTAAAAAATTCCGAATTAAAAAACAAGTATCTCCTTCGATCACAACTCCAACTTTTCCACCAGAGGAATCCCGATTTTCAAAAGCAAGAAAGAGAGAGTTTTCCAAAAGATTCTTTTATGGAATGGTAAATGGTTAACGTATAATGCAGTAAATTCAGGTGTCCCAACACCACTTCGCCCTTTTTTAAAATTCCCTGCGCCGGCACTTTGATGATATAAAAACTCTTTTTCCAGAGCCATTTTCGTATTTAAGTGCCTTAGTACGCGATATAGCTGATACTTAGGGAATAAGGAAAGATTGTAGCCATAAATGGGATTCGTCATCATCTTATCTACTGCAAAGGTTCCAGAAATGGCTTCCAACTGGCCGTTAATTTTAACGCCTTGAAAGATCAGCAAATTCTTTCTAAGCATTTTTTCAATAAAATCGACTGTAAATTGTGGATTTAAATCCGAATACTTTTCTATGTACAATTGATTATAAAGCTCAACAATCCGTGGGACATCATCCACAACTAGATCCTCATTTGTCACGACAGACATCTCTTTTGTTAAACAGTTTTCATCTTGTTTCCGTTTTTTTCTTTCACTTTTAGTTGGGGCATTTAATCTCTCAGTCGTAGAGATGTAAATGTATCGGCTTGGTAATAGGCTGAAGCCTACTTTTTTAAGAGAAGCCATCATGTTTTCATGGCAAATTGCATTAATGGAGCGAAAGCCTAGCTGATATTTTGGAAAACGTTCGACCAGCAGCTCCTTTAAAGCATTGATTTCTGCCATTGTCAGAGGCGTTATCAGGTTTGTAGATAAGCAATAATTATTGATATAGACAATTTTATTCATTTCAATTGCCTTTGCTGCCAAGCCAAACCCAGTAAGTATTGCCTTTAAAAAAACCCTTAACGGCTTTGGCGACACAAAGCGCAATTCCTCTATTGCGTAAGAAATATAATGTGTATAGGGTGAACATACATAAGAATTTTGATAGGCCGCGTCATTCACCGTACAAGGTATCAACTTTCTGCCGATTCCTACGAAAAAAATTTCGGTTTCTACGTTTTCAATATATTTCTTCGTATCTATCATGAAATCCTCAAAATACAATTTTATAAAAGCACCGTTTTCATAGAAATTCCAATCCAGCACGTCCATATTCTCTTTGTTGAAAAGAGTAGCCGCGTTATTTATCTGCATTTTGAATATCCTCATTTATCCGCATCTTATTTTCAATTCTCTTTAGCTTTGTCAAGGAATCCTTTTCCTCGTAATGACTGAAAGTGATAGTAGGGCATATATAGTTTGCTTGTAGAAATGCTTTTAAATTTGCTTTTATACTTTGTTCCGTATTTTGTCTTTTCTCTTCATTAAATACCAAACATTGGACTTCAATTTCTTTTATATTGTGTTGAATCACTTTGTATTCTTTTAAGTTTTCCGACGCAGTTATGCAAGCGCGGCGAATAAAATCCGGGAAAATGTACTCCATTTGATCCGTGTGTTTATTTTTGAAAATAAACAGGTCATCCATTCGACCTTCGATTTGCTCAATGGCCAGCATTGGAGAGCCACAAGGACATGGATCGGTCTTTAAAGTTAAAATATCATTTAAACGGTAGCGAATGATTGGTTGAGTACGTCTTCTAAAATCAGAAATGATCGGATAAAATTTTGTTCTTTCCGAATTCAGGAATTCTTTTTCGATAAAAACGACATCTTCGTTCAGATGGATTGTTCCATGAGAACAAGTACAGCCCAAGAAACCTTCCGTACACTGATAGACTTGGTGAATCTTTTGATGAAATACACCCTCGAAGAAGGCTTCGTCTAAAGGATCCAGTACTTCAGCCATTGAGATAATTTTGATCGGACTGATGTTCAGCGTTTTTTCTTTCACAGCCTCGGCAATCTGTCTTAGCATGGAAGGGGGGGCAGTTAAGATTGTTGGTTGATATTCTTCCAGTCTTTTAATGTGGGAAGTAAGGTTATCCAATAGGTCAAAAAAGGTAAACTCTATTTTTTTATTCGTTACAGATTCATACAAATTACTGTTTGCCCTTAAAAAGAAGGCAATCTTCTCTTTCTTTTTAAAGCCATTTGGCAACAATTTAGCTAATATGGTACCTGCCCAAGCAGCCTGCTCATCCTCGGAAACTAGAAATATGCCTCTGTTTCCGGAAGTGCCGGAGGATAATCCTACTGTAACACTGCCAATTGTAGGGGAGAAGTCGCGTTTTTCTTCTGCTGCTAGAGCTATATGAAAAGCATCTTCTTTTTTTATGCCTTTTGTGTTCAATTCATCGAAATTGTCCATCATCATTTGTTTATCCATTACTGGATAGTTGGACAGCTCATCTATTTCGCGAATCTTTAACTGCTGATAGTAGGGCGAATGGTTGCCTATCCATTTAAGGTGCTTTTGCAATTGTTTCTTTTGCCATTTATGAAAAGTTTTTGGAGAAAACCTTTGTATTCTTTTTACTCGCTGATAATTCAGCAGGATTTTAATCACTTTGTTCATTTAGAACCTCTTTACTTATTTATTACTTTGTTAATTACTAATTTCTAAAAATGGTTCTTCGCAATGGGAAGGAATGATCTTAATTTCCTTATTTAGCGCATGCAACCGCACAATTTTTTCGAAGTTTGCTTTGTATTCTTCCACATTGTCCATAATGATGCAGGCTAATTTACTTGGTGGACGGTTCTCTCTATATGCAGCACTTCTCCAAACTGCATCAGCAACTAAAAATACGATTTCTTCCTTGTTATTTTTAAAAATCAACCCATATTGGCCCTTTGCATGACCTGCAAGATTAATCGCCATACAACTACCGTCACCGAAAATATCATATAATGGCTTTTGGAAAACCTCATCTATCATAGAAATGGCGGAGTCTCTCGATATCGCTTGCATTGAATCCTCGATAAAAATAGCATTCTCTTCAAAATTACCGGGGAGCAAATTGGGGATATACGCCGATAAAACAGCGCGGATTCCTTTTTTATGCTTCACAGATAGATAGGCCTCTTTAGA
>DAMDNS010000094.1:0-8334 GCA_032083605.1 Ureibacillus sp. | reverse complement strand
AATATAGATAAAAATACGCTCATAATGAGGACCTCATCTGCTTGGTATTATCTCCCTCTAGTTTTATTGATGATTTTAGTTGTTCTATTCTCTATTAATCAATTAAACCTAATTCTAAAATCACGATTAAATCTATTTGCAGAAGAAGAGGTGGAGTAAAATGCTAATAGGAATAACGCTTTTCATCGTATTCCTCGTTCTACTTGGGATAGGGTTTCCTGTCTCTTTTGCAATGATAGTAGCAACTCTACTTGCAGTTTTCATGGGCGGATATGCTTCTGAGGTTGTTTCTTTAATGCTAGTAGAAGGAATCAAAGGTTATACACTTTTAGCAATCCCCTTATTTATATTAGCTGGTAACATTATGAATTCCAGTGGCATTACACAAAGAATATTTGACTTTTGTACAGCCTTACTTGGATTTATTAAAGGTGGTCTAGCCCAAGTTAACATACTTGCTAGCGTTATATTTGCAGGAATTTCCGGTACGGCAGTTGGGGATCAAGCAGGATTAGGAACAATAGAATTAAAATCCATGGTAAATCAAGGATACAAAAAGCCTTTCGCAGCAGCTTTAACATTGGCCTCATCAGTAATCGGGGCAATTATTCCTCCTAGTGTTCCATTGATAGTTTATGCACATCTTGCGGAGGTATCGATTGAAAAATTATTCATAGCAGGCGTCATTCCAGGTTTATTAATTGCACTTAGTATGTCGATTTATGTACATGCCGGTGTTACAAGAGGGTTTATTGATGCTCCTCCTCCCCAAAAATTTAATGCCAAAAAATTAGGACAAACACTTAAGGATGGATTTTTCGCCTTACTTGCACCTATCATTATTGTCGGTAGTATGCTTGGAGGTATAGTCACACCGACAGAAGCTGGTATTATTGCTGTAGTTTATTCATTGTTATGCGCTTTTATCTATAAAGAGTTTAATTGGAAGCAAATGCAAAACGGTTTTATCTTATCAGTATCCTCCACTGCACTAATCATGTTTTTGATCGGTGTCGGTACTTCAATGGGCTGGATTATTTCAGCAGAACAATTACCAATATTATTATCTGACTTCCTATTAGGTTTGACACAGGACAAATATTTAATGCTCTTAATTATTAATCTTCTTTTACTCTTCTTAGGAAGTATAATGGAAGGCATTCCGATTAAGTTAATCCTTATTCCAATACTGATGCCGATTATTGATAGTTTAGGTATTGATCGTGTTCATTTTGGTATCGTAATGTGTTACAACTTGCTAATCGGTATGGTAACACCACCTGTTGGTATTGGTTTATATGTAATGGCAAGAATAGGAAAAATGTCATTTGAAAGCATAGTGAAAAACATTCTACCATTTTATATACCATTAATTATCGTACTGTTACTAATTACTTATTTCCCTCAACTTACACTTTGGCTTCCTACCCTATTATTAGATAGATAAATATAAAAAGTTATATAAACATATAATTATTAGAGCCTTGAAAAAGTATGTGTTTTGTAAATCAAAGGAGGTTTAATATGAAAGTATCAGTTATTCAATTAAATACAAAGGAAAATAAGAAAGAAAACTTAAATAAGGCAAAAGATTTTATTATTCAAGCTGCGGAAAACGGTGCAGAGTTAGTATCACTACCTGAGTACTTTAACTTTTTGGGTGAAGATCAACTGAAAATTCAAGAAGCTGAAAGTATTCCGAATGGGGAGACAACCACTCTCCTATCAAATTTAGCTAAGGAATATAAAATATATATTCATTCTGGTAGTATTGTGGAAAAGTATTCAGATGAAAAATCCTATAATACTAGCTTTGTTATAAATCCTAACGGTGAGGTAATTGATAAATATCATAAAATTCATCTTTTTGATATAGGAATTGAGGGGCAACCAACTTATCGTGAATCTAGTACCATTCAATCTGGCGTCTCTCCCACCGTTATTGATTTCCCTTTTGGTAAAGCAGGTTTAGCAATTTGCTATGATATGAGATTTCCTGAATTATTCCGTCATTACGCTCTAAACGAGGTTAAAGTATTATTTATCCCAGCTGCGTTTACACAATATACGGGTATGTTGCATTGGGAAGTACTTTTACGAGCACGTGCAATTGAGAATCAATGCTATGTAATTTCTGCTGCGCAATTTGGAAGCCATGCAGCAGATAAAATCTGTTACGGAAATAGTATGATAATAGATCCATGGGGGACTGTTATCGCTCGTGCTCCAGAAGGGGAAGGAATAATTTCGGCCGTAATCGATATTAGCCGAGTTGATAATGCTAGAGAAAGTATTCCTTGCTTAGCAAATAGAAAACTTATCTAATACAAAAATGATAAAGAGGGTTTTTCAATGGCAGAAAAAAAATACTTAAAAGATATTGCATATGAAAAAATAAAGGATATGATTATTCGAGGAAACTATGAAGGGACATTTATATCAGAAAGTGAATTAGTTTCACTATTGAATATGAGTCGTACTCCCATACGAGAGGCATTACAAAAACTCCAGAATAATAATTTCTTAGAAATTTCGCCTCAAAGAGGCGCCTATATAAAAGAAGTAAGCATAACAGAAGCAAATGATTTAATGGATGTGCGACATGCAATTGAAATTTTTTCGATTGAAAGAATCTCACCTACATCATTTACACAACAGCATATTAACGCTCTCGAAGAAAAAATTTTAGAGCAAGAATACTATGTTAATGACAGTGATATCTATAATTTTATTAAATCCGACTTAGAATATCACGAAATCTTTTTGAAAGTTTTAGGAAATGAATATTTTGTTAAGACTTTGCAAAATGTAATGGATCGCTTATTTATTCATGGAATGAAAAGATTTCAAAGAGATATTATGGGTATGCAAGATTCTATTAATGACCATAAAAAGATAAATAATTACTTAATCAAGAAAGATTTTGTATGCCTGAAAAAAACAATGGAAGAGCATATTTCAAAGGGGAAAATAACAATTTTGTATTAAAATCATAAAAACTTCTCCACTTTGCTAGAGGAGAAGTTTTTATGATTTTATTTGAAATTTATGTTCCATTTATTCCTGGAATACATTTCTAGCACTATCATTCTCCCTGTATTACAAACTTTGGAAGTGGGTCATTGAATTTTGTCCAATCTTCCTTCATTTCTGTGTCCGTTAGTAAGCATTGATCCAATTCACGTTCAATCTGTTTTTGATCCAATTCAATTCCTATCCAGACGATTTCTGTCTGTCGATCTCCAAATACTGGGTCCCATCTATCCTTTAACGTTGAATCTTCCTTTAATTCAAGCTCTTGTTCTTCTGGTGAAAGGCTGGCTATCCACTCACCTGCTCCCTGGAATTGTATGGAGGCTCCAGCTTGTGAAATGATTCCAGGTATTTCACGGCTTGCTAACCAGAAGAAACCTTTTGTGCGGACAATTTCAGCAGGTAATTCTTCTAGCCATTGGTACCATCTCTCGGGATGGAAAGGTCGTTTTCTTCGATAGACAAAGGAAGAAATACCATATTCTTCTGTTTCAGGTGTATGTTCTTGATTAAGTTCTTTTATCTACCCGGCCCCTGTGCTAGCTTGATCGAAATCAAATAAGCTGCGATCTAGTAATACACTTGGTGAAATCAATCCATTTCGAACGATGTGCTGCTCTGCAAGCGGGTTGATTTTTGTTAGAAATGCTTGAAAAGTCTCCAAATATTCCGGTGTTACTAGATCTGCTTTCGTAATGCAAAAAATGTTGGCGAATTCAAGCTGGTCAATTAATAGATCTGAAACATCTCGTTGATCATCGGGATCATCAGTTTGACGTCGTTCTAGTAGCGTTTCCCCACTTTCATAGTCATTCCAGAAACGATAGGCATCAACGACTGTAATCATCGCATCAAGATAACAATGTGGAGTTAAATCGATACCTGTTTCTTCATTGATATATGTAAAGGTTTGTGCCACTGGAATCGGTTCACTAATCCCGGTTGATTCAATAACGATTCCTTCAATGTCTCCCTGTTTTACTAGCTTTTCCACTTCAATCATTAAATCTTCACGCAATGTACAGCAAATGCAACCGTTCGATAATTCGACGAGCTTTTCGGTAGTTCTGGAAAAGCCTTGATTTTCAACTAGTTGCATATCAATATTAACCTCACTCATATCGTTAACAATTACCGCTAGTTTTTTTCCATCACGCTTTTGCAATAAATGGTTTAAAATTGTTGTTTTACCAGCACCTAAATAACCACTAAGTACGGTAACGGGGATTTTCTTCATATTATTCTCCAATTCTTTTAAAAAATATTTCTTTAGATTTTTTATAAATCAATGTGAGCAAAATGCCAAGGACCATACAAAGAGCAATGCTGGCTCCAGGCGGCGTACCGATTTTATATGAACTTACTAAACCTGAAAATGTGCAAATGATTGAAACAAGGCTTGCGATCATAAATACATATCGAAATTTCGTTGTTAGCTGGGTAGCAATTGCAGCCGGTAATATGATAATGGCTGAAACAAGCAGCATGCCGATCATCGGGATCATCATTGATATAAATAGACCGATAACCGCACTAAATGAAAACGAAAGTAATTTCGTTGATATGCCTGATACCTTTGCAACATCTTCGTTAAAAATCATCGTATATAGCGAACGTTTTGTAATCAGAAAGTAAATGAATATACCGATAGCCATTATTAGAAAAACCATAATCTGATGCTCTGTAACCGTTATAATCGATCCAAATAAATATTGATCCATTGTTTTCGAACCACTTGGACTAACCGACATGAGACAAAGAGCTATGGATAAACCGGCAGCCATTAAAATGGCAATTGAAACATCTGAATAACTTTTGAAACGAACCCTTAAAAATTCTATTAATAATGCACCCAATATGACGATGATGATGCTCATCCATTCAGGTTGACTCCCCAGAACCAAGCCTAGTGCCACTCCAGCCAATGCTATATGGCTTAAAGTGTCTGCAATGAGAGATTGTTTCCGCATAATAAGAAACACGCCTATTATGGGTGAAATTAAGGCAATAAGCATACCTGCAGCAAAAGCTCGCTGCATAAAAGCTAATTCAAACAACTCTCTTGCCTTCTTTCAAGATGTATAATTTGATCAATGTATGGTTTCAATTCGTTAATATGATGAGTAATAATAACAATGGTCACTTGGGGACACATACTTTTCAATGTTTCATAAAATACATTTCGCATTTTTTCATCCATACCAGCAGTAGGCTCGTCCAACAATAAGATTGCTGGATTTGACATAAAGGCTCTTGCTACACATGCTTTTTGTTTCTGTCCTCCAGATAGCTTTCCAATTGGCAGATTAACAACGTTTTGTAAATCAAATTTATTCATTAATTCTTTAGCTCTTGCAATATCTTCTTTTGATACGCGTTCATACCATTTTTTTGATTTCCAGCAACCAGAGACAATAAATTCAAATACTGTACTGGGGAAATCCTGTTCAATAGATGCTATTTGCTGTGGCACATAACTGGAATTTAGATTTTTAGGCCAGTGTCTACTCCCTTTCCAAGGTTTTAAAAGCCCTAATAGCAGCTTCATGGAAGTTGTTTTTGCTGTACCATTCTCCCCAGTAATAGCTACGAATTGACCTTGTTTGATCGAAAATGATAGATTCTCGATTACGATATTTTTCAAATAGCCAAAGGTCACATGTTCAAGACCAATAGTTAGCTCTGTCATCTCTGTTCATCCTTTATTTCAAAGCGTCTTTCAGAACCTTTAAATTTTCTTCCATAATACTAATATATGTTTCGTTATTTTCTTGATCTTCTGCACTTAAACCTTCCAGTGTATTTAACACGGCAGTTTTGGCGTTTAATTCAGTGGCAAGTGTTTCAGCAACTTTTGAGGATGCATTTTCCTCAAAGAATATCGTGTTAATATTATGTTCCTTCGCAAATTCCTTCAATTCTTTCAACTGCTGGGCACTTGGTTCAGAATCTGGAGAAAGACCGGCAATGGGAACTTGTGTCAATCCATATGAATCTGCTAAATAATTAAATGCTGCATGTTGGGTAATAATTTCTTTATCTTCTACATTGCTTAAAGCTTCTTCAAACCTTTGATCTAACTCTTGTAATTTTTGAATATAGTTATTTTTATTCTCTTCATATACTTTTTTATTGTCCGGATCAATTTTCACTAATTCATTGGCAATCGTTTCAACTTCTTTAATTGCCATTTTAGGACTTAACCATAAATGAGGGTCAAATTCATGAGAGTGTTCGTGTTCATGACTCTCACCTTCGTGTTCGTGGACATCTCCCTCATGCTCATGATCTTCGTCTCCATGATCATGAGCTTCCTCTTCTCCATGTTCATGGTCACCGGCTTCAAATGGGAGTAGGTCGATCCCCTTTGAAGCATCAATAATAGTAAGCTCTTTTGTGTCTACGGTTTCTACTATTTCATCAATCCAAGTTTCCATATTTTCATTGTTAAAAACGAGGGCATCTGATCTTTGAATTTGTTCTAAGTCTTTAGCTGCCGGTTCCCAGTCATGGGGCTCTACTGAGGATGGAATTAGCATGGTTACATTTGCATAATCTCCAGCTATTTCCTTTGTAAATTCATACATTGGATAAAAACTAGTTACAATTTCAAGCTTGTCTTTCTCGGATGGATTTTCAGAGGCTTTTTCTGTCTGATTACTCGTTTGACATCCGGCAAATAACATAGATGTTGCAAGTATAGAGGCTGTAAAAATAAATTTTTTCATGTTAAACTCCTTAAATATCAATTGATTTTCCCTATTCGCTTTCATCAAACTTGCTTTAGTTTCCAGTCAAATGGAGTTTCAAATGTATGCCAATCTTCATTAAATTCTTCATCTGTTAAAAGGCATGCATCCAGTTGTTTCGTAATTTCTTCTTTTGGCAAATCGATCCCAATAATCACTAATTGGGTTTTACGATCACCAAATTGCGGATCCCAGCTCTCCCTCACTTCGAGATTTTGAGAAAATATCTGTTGCTGTTGATCTTTTGGCAAGGCTGCTACCCAATAAGATAGAGGTGAAATATTGACTGCTGACCCAGCTTTTGAAAAGAGAATAGCGATCTCATTATGTCTGGCACTCCAAATAAATCCTTTTGAACGAACAATCTCAATCGGCATATTTTCTGCCCATTTTTTAAACCGTTGTGGATGAAAAGGCAGAGTACGTGTATATGTGAAAGAGCTAATTCCATATTCCTCAGTCTCTGGTGTATGGTTTTCATGGCCCATTTCAAGTTCCTTTAACCACCCTGCTGAGTACGAGACGCGTTCAAAATCAAATCGTTTTGTGTTTAATATTTCTTTTGGATCAATTTTCCCGTATGTAGTACGAATAAATTTCGCTTCTGGCTGTAACGTTCTTAATACCTTTTCAAGCTGTTCAAACTGGTCCTCCGTTACTAAATCACATTTATTTAAAATAAGGACATCACAAAATTCAATTTGGTCAATTAATAGATCAGCTACATCACGTTCATCAAGCTCACCGACAGCTTCTTTTCTGTCCAATAAGCTTTCCCCCGATTGAAAATCTGTCCAAAATCGATTTGCATCAACAACAGTAACCATGGTATCTAATGTACAACTAGCTGTTAGATCAATACCTAACTCTTCATCAATGTAAGAAAATGTTTGAGCAACGGGAATCGGTTCACTAATTCCGGTTGATTCGATAACGATATAGTCAATATTCCCTCTTGAAGCAAGTTTTTGTACTTCTACTAATAAGTCCTCACGTAATGTACAGCAAATGCAGCCATTAGAAAGTTCAACGAATTTTTCCTCTGTTCTAGAGATACCACTCCCCATTTCTACAAGAGAAGCATCGATATTGATCTCGCTCATATCATTAACAATGACTGCTACACGCAGATTTTCTTCATTTTGTAAGACATGATTTAATATTGTTGTTTTACCTGCACCAAGATAGCCGCTTAGTACTGTAACTGGAATTTTTTTTGTCATTTATTGCTCCACCTTAGTAGTAATCATTACGTTTTGAAAATGAGTAAAAAAAATAAACACTATTTTGTTTCACGGTGCAATGTAACTTTTTTTAACCGTGGCGAATATTTTTTTAATTCTAGGCGATCTGGATTGTTTCGCTTATTTTTAGTGGTAATGTAATTTTTATCTCCTGTTTCTGTACAGGCTAATGTAACTTGAACTCTCATTTGGTTTCTCCTCCTACAAATAGTAATCATTACGCTTTAAAATATATGCCCATCTTTTGATTTTGTCAACTGTTTTTACATTTTATTTTATAAATCTTTTGTGATTACTCTATTGTTTTA
>DAMDNS010000093.1:0-8363 GCA_032083605.1 Ureibacillus sp. | reverse complement strand
CTTAATAGAAGAAACTATGTTCATTAACGTTTTGTTGTTCAGTTTTCAAGGTTCATTTTGTCCGTCGTTTTTCAGCGACTTCACTATAATAACATCTCTCCAAAACTCTGTCAACAACTTTTTCGCAAAAGTTTTTTTCGAAGTATTCGTTGTGATGTCATTTTTATTTTATCGCCTCAGCGACGTTTTCTATAATACAATGACTTTTATATAAAAGTCAACACTTTCTATAAAAAAAGTTTCGAGATGTTTAAAACCCTCGAAACTTTTTTCGCTTCCAACAAATTAGCCTAATAATATCACCTTATCATCCACGCTATTCCTCATATAAAGAAGTAGCAAAGTTTTCGTCTACCTTATAATGACGGTGATAAATCAATCCGCTCTTTGAAAGTTCGGATATCGCCATAATATATCCTTTATCAATTAGATACTCGACGAATACCTCTAGATCCTTGGAGTAGTATTTTAATTCGTTATGATTATGTAATTCCTGTGTTGTCCAGATATCTTTTGTAAGCATCGTCTCTAATATATGCCGTGCCCCATCAGGTGTTCTTGAATTAATCAGAAATTCAATAGCTAAAAATAGTAGTTCTAGTCTCTTTTCTAAGCTTTCTGTACTCATCACAAGTTCTTCATAGAGTTTATAAATAGAAGGCTCCAATTTTTTAACTTGAGACCACACCGTCACTTCTGGATATAAACCATTTTCAATAACCGCCAGGCGAGCTAAATGATGCAAAGAATCCACTACATGGTGGTAGGAGTCAAAATAGTTGCCACGATTAAAGAACTCTTTCCCTTCTATATAACGGCGAATCAATTTTGAAAATTGAATACCCGTCTTTAGTTTACGACCTAAGAAAGGAAACTCCTGCAGCTTGAGCCTTAAATCAGAAAGATACTCGTTACGATCGAACATCACTTTGCCGTGGAAAATCCAGTCTACAATTCTCCTATCCAAACCAACATTTAACCTTTTATTTAATAATTCTTCCGTAATTACATGCATAGCCATTTTTTTATCTTCATGTAAATAGTGCTTTGTAAAAATGGGAAATTCCGCAGTTTTTACAACAATTAACAATACTGCGTCAAATGTATCCGTAACACTCATTGTTTCTTCACGCTTCGTGACAAGAATAACTCCTAGTGTGTCTGACTGGCTTGCACGTTCCTGGTAGATCGGGCGCAAAATATGCTCCATAATAATCCTCCTAAATTACGATTACGTTAATTTGTTTTTCGACATCTTCAAATAGAATCCTTCTTTTATTTTATCTATTAATTTTGTAGAAGAACTAGTACCGCTCTCGAAAAATCTTTCTTTATATTTTATATACATCCATTATAAATTTTCTATACTTTCTTATCCTCAAATGAAAACGTTCTATGTTATAGTAGAATCTAGATTGGGAGGCTAAAGAAATATGGCAAAGAAATATAAAAATAAAATAAATAAAATTCGCTCATTCGCCCTATCCTTAATTTTCATTGGTTTCGTTATTATGTACGGGGCAATCTTTTTCCGCGAAAATCAAATATTGGTCATCATCTTCATGACCCTTGGATTATTGTGCATAATCGGTAGTACAGCTGTATATGGCTGGATTGGTTTGCTTTCTACTAAAGCTGTACAGGTAGTATGTCCGAATTGCAATAGACATACAAAGGTACTTGGCCGTGTTGATATGTGTATGTATTGCAATGAACCTCTTACATTAGATCCTACATTAGAGGGCAAGGAATTTGATCAAGATTATAATAAAAAACGTTCTTAACCTATGAGTCGACTCGTAAAGATGAGTCGGCTTTTTTATTAGGCATATACTATTTTCTTTTAGCAGCCACTCATTTGCGCAGGCATAAATTAAAAACAAAAAAACCTAGCAACATTTCCGTTACTAGGCTTAAGCCTGACTACAAAACTTGTTTTTCGGCAGATTCAAGACATTCTTGACAAGTACCGTATACTTCTAGACGATGTGAATGTACTTTATAGCCTGTTACATGCGATGCAAATTGCTCCACTTCGTTTAACCCTGGGTAATGGAAATCAACAATCTTCCCGCAGGATTCACAAATCATGTGATAATGGTCATTTGTAACAAAATCAAATCGACTTGCTGCATCTCCATATGTCAGTTCCTTAACTAAACCGGATTCACGGAATACACGTAGGTTGTTGTAGACAGTTGCTACGCTCATATTAGGAAACTTTCCTTCTAGAGCTTTATATATTTCATCTGCAGTGGGATGTGTCATTGATTCAATTAAATATTCCAAAATAGCATGACGCTGCGGAGTAATTCTTACACCAGTTGTCTTTAACGTGTCTAGGGCATCTTTTAAATGCATTTCAGACATCGCCATGCACCTCTTTCTACTTAATTCTTAGTTTATAATAGTTATAATTAGTGTACCCAAATTATTGATTTCCGTCAACAATTCCTTACTTTATGCTGATATTTTAACCTGCTTATTCACAAATAAATACTAATAATAATTATTTTTTATTATAAACATAAGAAATTTTTAGTATACGACCTAGACGAGAATTTTCAATCTAACAATTTTATTCTCAATAGCCACGTAAAATATCCATTTTATTCTCAATATCCGTGTCACCATTCAGATACTTCCTCATGCTTGGTATAAAGATTTCGAAGCTTCTTTCTAGATAGCGAGAAGAATGGCTTGAACAATGCGGTGAGATTGTTACATTATCTAAATCCCATAGCTTGCTTTCAAGCGGAAGCGGCTCTTCTTCAAAAACATCCAGAACAGCATGGTGGATTTGTTTTTCTTCTAGCGCACGTATCAATACATCTGTTGCTACTAGATTGCCACGTCCAAAATTCATGAAAATTGCATTTTCACGCATTAACTCAAAATGCTCATATCGAATTAAATGCTCTGTATCATCAGTGCTTGGTAAAACAGAAATGACGATGTCTGCTTTTGGCAAGTGCTCATCTATATCGTCGATGCGATATGTCTCATTCATATAGTCTGCCGGTTTTCCACTTCGGTTACACCCGATTGTATAGACGTCGAATGCCTGCAGCAGTCTACCAACTTCACCGCCAATCGCTCCCGGACCAATGATTAGTGCAGTACTACCATTTAATTCAGTAGGTCTACCACCTCTTTTATTCCAGATTTTATTGCTCTGGTTTTTATAAATTGTCGGCAGAACTCGTTTGATGGACAAAATATGTGCCAGGATGGATTCGGTCATTGGTTTTTTATGAATGCCGCGCACATTCGATACAAGGATATTGCGCTCGGCGATTGCTTCTTTAGGCATTTTCTCCACTCCAGCTGAAGCCACGAAAATCCATTTTAAATTTTGTGCCATCGCAATATGTTCATCCTCTAAATCTTCACCATATGTAACGATTACCTCGGCATTTGCTAAGTCTTCCTCGACAATTCCCTTACGAAAGGCAAACTCGATTTCTGGAAATTCTTCGACTAATTGTTTTTGCAAATCCGGTCTTGCATCAAATGTAAAATATACTTTCATTTAAACCTCTCCCCCTCTATCTTTAGAAAATATTCTCCATTTATTCGCTCGCTACTAACGCAGACTTTCCAATACTTCCTCAATATGATTTTTCACTTTTACTTTACGCCACTCTTTTTCCACTATGCCCTCTTCGTTTATAAGAAAAGTGGAACGTTCGATTCCCATGAATTCGCGTCCATACATTTTCTTCAGGACCCAAACACCATATTTTAGCGATACCTCATGATTTTCATCGACTAATAATGAAAATGGAAGGCCATACTTTTCTATAAACTTTGTATGCTTGCTAGCTTCATCCCCACTGACGCCCAAAATGACTGTGTTTAAATTCGAAAACTCTTCATGGCGATCGCGAAAATCACATGCTTCCGTTGTACAGCCGGGTGTCATATCCTTTGGATAAAAATAAAGCACAACCTTTTTACCTCGATAATCTCGCAAAGATACTTTTTCTTCTTTTTCATTTAATAATGTAAAGTCCGGTGCTTCCATATTTACTAAAGATTCCATAAATATTCCTCCCTTTTCTCTATCCTACAAAAGAAGGGTACGAGTTTCAAATTCTTTGGCATTCACTTCGGATTAGGTCTACAATAGGATGTGAAATTAATGAGGAGGCTTTACAAATGAATCATACAAAATCTGAAGAGATCCAAATCCAGGCATTGGAGCATATTGTTGGTGGCGTTAATAGTCCATCGCGTTCTTATAAAGCAGTTGGCGGCGGAGCACCTGTCGTAATGGCAAAAGGAAAAGGGCCGTACTTTTGGGATGTAGACGGAAATCGCTACATTGACTACTTAGCAGCTTACGGTCCGATTATTACGGGATTCGGCCACCCACATATTGCAAAAGCAATCTCACACGCTGCAGAAACTGGTGTTTTGTACGGTACACCTACTGAACATGAAGTGAAATTTGCCAAAATGCTAAAGGATGCAATTCCTTCATTAGATAAAGTGCGTTTCACAAACTCGGGTACTGAAGCAGTGATGACTACTGTACGTGTTGCCCGCGCTTATACCGGCCGTACGAAAATCATTAAATTTGCTGGCTGCTATCATGGACACTTTGACCAAGTATTAGTTGCTGCTGGCTCCGGTCCTGCTACACTTGGTTCTCCAGACTCTGCTGGTGTGCCTGTTGCGGTAGCTACCGAGGTAATTACTGTACCATTTAATAATAAAGAACAATTCCAATTAGCGATAGATAAATGGGGCGATGATGTCGCAGCTATTCTAATCGAACCTATCGTTGGAAACTTCGGAATCGTTGAGCCTAAACCAGGATTTTTAGAATTCGTTCACGCACAAGCAAAAGAAAAAGGTGCCTTAACAATTCATGATGAAGTCATTACTGCATTCCGCTTCCATTACGGTGCTGCCCAAGATTTACTTGGCTTAACACCAGACTTAACAGCAATGGGTAAAATTATCGGTGGCGGATTACCAATCGGCGCTTATGGTGGGCGTAAAGAAGTCATGGAGACAGTTGCTCCCCTTGGACCTGCTTACCAAGCTGGAACAATGGCCGGAAATCCAGCGTCTATGTTGGCAGGCATTGCATGTCTAGAAGTATTGCAGCAGCCTGGTGTTTATGAAGAAATGGATCGCTTAGGCGCTATATTGGAAAAGGGGATTTTAGAGGCAGCGGAAAAACACGGTGTAACGATCTCAGTTAATCGTTTAAAAGGTGCACTAACTCTATACTTTACAGATGAAAAAGTAGAAAACTACGAGCAAGCTGAAAATTCAGATGGTGAAGTGTTCGGCCGCTTCTTTAAATTAATGCTTTCAAAAGGTGTAAATCTTGCTCCTTCGAAATACGAAGCATGGTTCTTAACTACAGAGCATAAAGAAGAAGATATTGTAGAAACACTTGCAGCAGTGGACTATGCATTTTCACAATTAAAATAAATCCATAACAGATTTCTACTTATAATTTCATTTCAAACTCTATACACTAAACTAGTTGACCCTGGTGAAAAAATTAGGTAAAGTAATGTGATTTCCCTCGCTTTTTCGAGGGTAAAGTATTTAAAAAGAGAGGGCGTATCTTTACATGCAATTAGGTGCCCGTGTATTAAAAACAGGAGTTGCAATTGTATTTGCACTTTTTCTTGCAGAATTACTCAAGCTACCTTCACCTGTTTTCGCTGGGATTGCAGCGATTTTTGCCATTCAACCGTCTATATACCGGTCTTATTTATCCATTCTCGAACAAGTTCAAGGGAATATTATCGGTGCTACAGTGGCAGTACTATTCGGCTTTGCATTTGGTCACCATATTGTGGCAATCGGAATTGCGGCCATCATTGTGATTGGCTTGATGAGAAAATTCAAGCTGGATAGTTCCATATCCTTGGCACTTGTAACGGTAGTAGCCATAATGATCTTCGAAGGGGATGACTTTTTAGAATTCGGCGTGATTCGATTCATTACGGTAATGGTTGGAGTTTTTGCAGCATTTATCGTGAATTTACTGTTTCTTCCACCTCGATATGAAATTAAATTATTTACCATGATTGACTCGTTACAGGACGATATCATTCGTTGGACTCGACTTGCAGCTAGACAAGCATCCGAGCATGTGTCTACAAAAGCTGCATTAAATAAATTTAAGGATCGTCTGAGTGAAGTAGAAAAAATGTACGACTTCTACAAAGAGGAACGACATTACTCCAAGAAAAAACGTTTTATTCAAGCACGTAAGCTCGTTATCTATCGTCAAATGAACACCACGACCAAAAAAAGCTTGGAGCTCTTACAACGTTTGCATAAGCATGAAAATGAAATTTCAAATTTACCTAGCCAATTCCGCGGATTGGTTCAGGAACGCCTGGATTTCCTGCTGACTTTCCACGAGCAATTACTTTTAAAATTTACTGGAAAACTCAAGCCAGAGCATTCAAAATGGGTAGATGAACAAGACAAAAAATATGTAGATGTTATACAGAAACTGATCCATCAGATTGCATTAGAAGAAAAGCGGGAAGGCGAAGAGGAATTCTCAAGCTACCACTTATTCTACATTTTCTCCCGATTATTGGATTACGAAGAAAATTTAGAGCATCTGGATACATTAATTGTTTCTTATCGAAGCTATCACAGCGAGGAAAAGAACTCTGATTTAGAACAGAGCTTCTATTAGAAAAGAACTCCCCCGAGGTGCCAAAAACCTCATGGGGAGTTTTTTATTTTAATGGAGCCTATCTATTTCCACTAGCTGAATAAATCCCCGATCATATTGAATGGTGCCTTCTTTTTTCCATTTACTCAAATAAGTCGTCACCTTCTGCCTGCTACATCCAACCATATAAGAGATTTCCTCGTGGGTTAACGGAATATTAATGGTTGCAACCCCATCTTCCATATTCGCAAGCTTGACCAAAAACCAGCTGATCCTCTCTGGAACTGTCATTTTCGAGTGGACATAGACCAATTGTTTTGCTTCCGCTAATTGCCTGACCAATGAATAAACCATGGCTTTTTCAATCCCAGATAGATTTTCTACATGTTTTAATACCGTATCCATCGGGAAAGAGAGCAAGGTAGAATCCGTTAATGCAACAGCATATTGGGTATGTTCCAGGTGATTATTTAAGCGATCCAAAAAGCCAAACATCTCTCCGGCTTGGAGCAATACTATTGTGACAGGCTGGCCATCATCTGCATCTTCCGCTAATTTAACAAGTCCCTGCTTCAAGAAGTAGACAGTATTGATGGCATCCCCTGTTTGATAAATTGTCTGCCCTTTTTTTACATAAATTTTTTTGCTATACAGTTCTAGCTCTTTAAGCATTTTTAAATCACCCCTATCCTTCTTATTTATCTCTTTATAAATATTATTCTGAATTATTGTAACAAAAGTGACAGAAAGATTGAAACACAAACCATAAAATTGAAACTAATTAAATCTTAGTATGTTAATATGTTTTATTGGAATGGAGGGTTTATTGATGACGGAAGAACATATTATTCTTAAAAATATTCATAAAGAATTTCAGAGAAAAGACCACGCTCCAACAATTGCGTTAGACGATGTTTCCCTGACGATTAAAAAAGGAGAGTTTGTTTCCTTATTAGGTCCATCCGGCTGTGGTAAATCTACACTTTTAAATATAGTTGCAGGACTGGAAAAAGAGAGTTCCGGCAGCCTGCTTGTTAATGATAATCCGATTAAGGGACCAGGTAATGACAGAATTGTTGTTTTCCAGGAATCAGGCTTATTCCCGTGGATGAGTGTTTTAGACAATGTCATGTACGGTCTTCTTTTAAAAAAAGTGCCTAAGGAAGAAGCTAGAACCCGCGCCATGGATTGGCTGCAAAAAGTACATCTTGGAAAATTTGCTCACGCTATGCCCCATGAATTATCCGGGGGTATGAAGCAACGTGTTGCTATTGCCCGTGCATTAGTAACCGACCCGGAAATCCTATTAATGGATGAACCATTTGCTGCACTCGATGAGCAAACAAGGATGGTATTACATAAGGAGCTTGATAAGCTTTGGCGAGAAACCGGGAAAACAATTATTTTCGTTACCCACAATATTCGTGAAGCAGTTGTATTATCAGACCGCATCGTATTAATGAAGACTCGTCCAGGAGGAATTAAAAACATTTTCCCTGTACAGGCGGCTCGACCTAGAAACTCTTCAGACAGCATCTTAATACATTTAGAGAATCGAATTTTAACAGAGCTGGAGCAGGAAATGGAAAAAGTGCTGAAGGAGGAATTGGGTAGTGATTACGCTCTTAAGACGGACCATCTTCGTGTTGATCCTAATAACAATATGGGAAGCGATATCTAAATTTGAAGTTTTCCCAGC
>DAMDNS010000092.1:0-8393 GCA_032083605.1 Ureibacillus sp. | reverse complement strand
ATGACGATGAAAAACTTGGACACTATTATTGTATTGGCTATTCTGTACTGTTTTATAAACTAGATGGCGAAGAAATCGGCAGTTTAGTAGACCAACAGGGTGATGAAGCAACGATCGAAGTTATCGCTACTTTCTTGCCCAGAGTTGTTGTAGAATCTTTGCTTGCTGCTTTAAAGCGTGCAGACCTGGAGATGGAAGCGCTGACCTTGGAGCCGATAGCAGCGATTAATGTGCTAATTCCACCATCCATGAGACGTTTAAATGTGGCTCTTGTCGATATTGGTGCTGGTACATCCGACATTGCCATTACAGATAAAGGAACGATTGTCGCATATGGAATGGTGCCGACTGCTGGCGATGAAATTACAGAGGCTTTAAGCGATCATTATTTATTGGATTTTCCCGTAGCAGAAATAGCGAAACGACAATTATCAACTGAAGAAAATGTTGTCATTCAAGATATTTTGGGCTTTGAGCAAACATATCCCAAAGAAGAGGTTGTACAAGCCATCCAGCCATCAATAGAGACTCTTGCACAATCCATCGGTAATGAGCTCCTAAGATTAAATAATCAAGTCCCACCTAAAGCTGTCATGCTTGTGGGAGGTGGCAGTCTAACTCCAAATTTACCTACTGAGTTAAGCAAGGTTCTCAATCTCCCTGTTAATCGTGTTGCTGTACGAGGAATTGATGCCATTCAAAACTTGACGAAAGAGACGTCCATTCCTGCAACTCCTGAACTTGTGACGCCGATTGGAATTGCCATCGCCGCAAAGAAAGCTCCTATTCAGTATATGTCAGTAACAGTAAATGAGCAGGTAGTCAGATTATTTGAATTGAAGGAAATGACCGTTGCAGATGCCTTTTTATCAGCTAATATCAGAGCTAAACAGCTTTATGGCAAACCTGGTCAAGGCATTGCAATATCAGTAAATAACCAGGATATTTTTATCCCAGGTGGCCATGGACTGCCTGCAGCTATTCTTGTAAATGGTGAAAATGCCTCTACCAAAACAGTTATAAAAAATGGAGATGTTATTTCGTTAGTAGAAGGTCAGGATGGCGAGCATGCAAAGGCAACGGTACGAGACATTGTAGATGATGCCCTAGTTAAAAATGTAACGGTTCAGGGAACGTCCTACACAATTGAGCCAATAGTGAAAATAAACAATAAAATTAGTTCTGTTGATCACGAATTAATGGACAGAGATTCACTTCAAGTAGAAACAATCGAAACGGTTGAAGAGTTATTTAAACATTTGAAGAAACCTGATCTACTCCAAAAATTACAATCATTTTATATAAATGTCGATGGAAAATTGATGTTCTTTCCCGAATTTTCTTCAAAACTATTATTGAATGGTAGTCCTTGTAAAATCATCTATTCATTTAAACATGGCGATTCTATTATGGTTGAAGAGTCTGGAATCCCGACAGCAGGAATGGTGGCAAATAAATTAGGGCTCATTCTTGAAGAAAAAATCATTGTGTCCTTCCAACAAGAAGAATTGGAGCTACATAAAGTCTGTAGAGAAGTTATGCAATATGGTGAAGTTGTTCCAGCTTCCCAGTTGGTTGCAAACGGCTCTTCCCTTTCGATTGTTGAGAAGGATACTAATAAGTGGATGTATCAGGATATCTTCCGATTCTCCAATTGGCAATTACCCGAGAATTATAGAGGGCAATTTACAATTTTGCTAAATGGTCAGCCATCCACGTTTGATGAAGAGATTTTCGGTGGCGACCAGCTTGAGATTCTACTGACAGGAGAGTCTTTAGTTAAATAAGGCTACTCGGGTTGATTAAAAGTCTTCATAAGTCCTTCATCATTGCGATGAAGGACTTTTTAATTGATTAGAATGCCTTGCCAAAATTAAAAACCAGGCAAAGAAAACGAATTGTTTTCCCTACCTGGTTTTATCATGCAGTCGTTTAAATCGAAGATGGTCTTGATGCTTCTGAAATATCTACACCTTCGTAGGTTTCATTTTCAAGTGGTTCTTCACCTTCATATGAAACGGTACCGTCATCGAATACTGTTGGTACTTTTGATGCTTTATTCTTTACTTTATCAACAAGCTGAGTTGACTGTTCTTTTAATTGATTTGAAAGCTGTACTGTTTTTTCTTTGGCAGTTGATGATAATGTGACACTCTTGTCCTTGATTACTCCTGCCTGGTTTGCTACATCACTGCGTAATTCTCTACCTTTTTTTGGTGCAAGTAATAATCCTGCTGCTGCTCCAACAATTCCACCCACAAATGCTCCAATAACAAAATCCTTCATGTTCACCGACTCCTCCTCGTAAATAGCATCTGTACCAGTATAAACTTGAGGTAAATTTGGTAATTCATTTTTTACTTCGTTATAATTTGGTTTTTCCCCTGACATATCTCTCATCCCCTTATGCTTTATCTACGCTTAAATTTTGAAGATTTCTTCACGATTTCTTCTGTCGCCTCATCTAGGTCATCTTGGTCAATCGTTTTTCGTTGCTTCCATTTATCCGCTAATTCCATAGCTACGTTACCCCATTGTACAACTTGAGCGATTTTCTCCTCGTTTTTACTTACTTCTGTGGAGATAGATGAAGTGATTTGATTGATAGAAGTGTTTAAACCGTTTACCGACACCCCAATATTCTTTACCGCATCCACTACAGAGTTTAACTTCTCAGATTTCTCCGTAATGTCCTCTGCAAGCGTATTTGTTTTTTCTAATAGAGAGGTTGTCTCACGTGTAATTCCTTCCATTTGTCCTTCAATTCCAGCAATTGTACCAGCTATACTGTTTAAAGTATTTTTTAATCCAAACAGGGTCATCCCAACACTAATACATAAAACTAAAAAGCCAATTGCTGCGAGTAATGCTGCGATGTATAAAATGATTTCCATAAAGTAACCTCCTACGTCTACTACTTCCTATTATTCGACAAAATCAAGGCGAATCCTTCCATTTAGAAAAAACAGCCTAAACTTAGGCGTTTAAGCTGTTTCTTCGTTGCTTTTCAATACATTCTCAAATGCATTTTGATACTTATTGACATCTCCAGCACCCATAAATAAGAAAACAGCATCTGTATGTTCTTTCAAGATATGAATTTTCTCTGTTTGAAGGATTTTGCTATTATCGATTAAAGACTGTAAATCTTCAATTGACAATGCCCCCTGCTTTTCACGAGCAGAACCGAAAATATCACATAAGTAGACCGCATCAGCTTGTGATAAGCTATCTGCAAAATCCTGTAAAAATGCAGCTGTACGGCTGAATGTATGTGGTTGGAAAACAGCTATGACTTGTCGATCAGGATATTTCTGACGTGCTGATTGTATTGTTGCCTTGATTTCTGTTGGATGATGTGCGTAATCATCTACAAGAACACTATTCCCAATTTTCGTCTCAGTGAAACGTCTTTTTACACCACCATACGTACTTAAGCGATCTTGAATCAATTGTGCAGGAATTCCTTCATAATGACATAAAGAAATTACAGCAAGTGCATTTAATACAGTATGGTCGCCGTATAGAGGAATAAAGAATTTATCATAGTATTCATTGCGTACATAAACCTCGAAGGTTGTGCCTTCAGTTGTTTTTTCAATATTTCTAGCTGCAAAATCGTTGTGAGCAGCAAAACCATAATATAGCACTGGTACATTCGCTTGAATTTTTTGAAGGTGTTCATCATCGCCACAAGCGATAATTGCCTTCTTCACTTGTAAGGCTAATTCCTGAAACGCCGAGTAGACATCCTCAATGCCTGCAAAATAGTCCGGGTGGTCAAAATCAATATTAAGCATTACAGCATAGTCTGGATGATACGCTAAAAAGTGACGTCGATATTCACAAGCTTCCATTACAAAGTAGCTGGCATCCTCATTCCCGGAACCTGTTCCATCACCAATTAAGAACGATGTTGGCATGAAGCCTTCGATTACATGACTCATTAACCCTGTAGTGGAGGTTTTCCCATGTGCCCCTGTAATAGCAATAGATGTATAGCGATTAATATAATCGCCTAAAAACTTATGGTAACGAATAACCTCTACCCCTAATTCCTTTGCACGTACAATTTCAGGATGCTCATCAGGGAATGCATTACCTGCAATAACCGTCATGCCTTCTTTAATATTGTCCGCGCTAAATGGCAAAATCGTAATATTTCGATCTCTAAGTGGTTTCTCTGTAAAATAAAAGGTCTCATAATCTGAACCTTGAACTTGTTCACCTGAATCAAATAAAATTTGAGCCAATGAACTCATACCTGAACCCTTAATGCCTGTAAAATGATAAAATGTCATATTTAAACCTCCCGGGATACATAGTTCCCAATGAATGAACGTTTGTTATTTTAGTTAGTTTGTGCCAATTTAACAAAACTTACCCCATTATAGCATTATTTTTAATAAAGAAAATTGGGAAATAACTTTATTTATCTACGTATTCACTCATTTATTCGTATTTTTATATATAGTTAGAAAATCTATGGAATGCTTTACGTTACCATTCAAATCTGTATATGAAATGGAATTAATTTATTTCCTGTTTCAATTTAAAAACTTGGCTAAATGCCAAGCCTTCCAGCGATTAGCCTTTAGTTGCAATTTTGCGGATAAGGAAGGTTTTAAACTTTCTTATCCGTCAAAAAAATGAGAGGGATTCCCCCTCATTATTCAAACATAGTGGTTAAATCAGAGTCTGTAATATAAACCTCTCTTGGCTTACTTCCACGTGGCTCTGAAATATAACCCTGGCTTTCTAGCATATCGATTAAACGTGCAGCACGATTATAACCGATATGATATTTTCTTTGGATCGATGAAGTGGAAGCAGAACCCTGTTCATGTACAAAGCGGCAAACCTCTTCAAAAAGCTCATCTTGCTCTTCAACCATTTCAGTTTTCTTTAATAATTCATCTTGTTGGAAGAAATAATCCGGCTCTCCCTGTGCTCTGACATGCTCAATAATTTCCTCGATCTCATCATCGGTTACAAATGTCCCCTGTAGACGAATCGGATCGCTCATTCCATTGCCTAAATAAAGCATATCTCCCCTACCAAGCAATCTCTCGGCACCTTGAGCATCCAGAATTGTTCTGGAATCCACTTGGGAAGAAACTGCAAACGCAATTCGAGTCGGGATATTTGATTTGATTAATCCAGTTATTACATCTACAGATGGCCGCTGTGTTGCTACTATTAAGTGAATGCCACAAGCCCTTGCTTTTTGGGCAATACGACAAATCGCTTCCTCTACATCTGCCGGCGACATCATCATTAAATCTGCAAGCTCATCGATTACGATTAAAATATAAGGCAACTTATGACCATACTCGCCTTTTGACTCGGCCAGCTTATTAAATCTCGGTAAATCACGAACACCTGCGTGGGCGAACAATTGATAGCGTCTTTCCATCTCTTCAACAGCCCATTTTAAGGCTGCTGTTGCTGCCTTCACGTCTGTAATTACCGGGCTGACCAAATGTGGAATATGATTAAATGGCGCTAATTCAACCATTTTCGGGTCAATCAGCATAAGCTTTAATTCGTTTGGATTTGCTTTATATAATAAGCTGATTAAAATCGAATTAATACAAACAGACTTACCTGATCCTGTTGCCCCAGCAATTAATCCGTGCGGCATTTTCCGCAAATCAATCGTTACCGGCTTACCAGTTAAATCCAGACCTAACGCAGCCTCCAGTGGAGATTCAGAGTCAATGAATGAATCACTGCATGTGACCTCTGACAATTGTACCGCACGGGAAATACGATTCGGTATTTCAATACCGATTGTACTCTTTCCTGGAATAGGTGCTTGAATACGGATATCCTTCGCTGCTAAAGCAAGTTTTAGATCATCCGAAAGATTGCGGATTTTACTAACCTTCGTTCCGTGACCAACTGTGATTTCGAATTGTGTAACAGCTGGTCCCTGTGTAATTGCTTCTACCTGCGCTGTTACTTGGAAATAGGATAACGATTCGACCAAAATATCTCCCTGCGATTCCAGCCACTCACGATCCTCTGTTTTTTCTTCAGGTGGCGATAAAAAATCAAAAGAAGGCTTTACATAGATTTTCGGTGTTTTTTTCACCTCTGGGCTATTGATAACATTCTCTATAGGCATTTCCTGGATTTCTTCTTGAGCCGTTACAGCTTCTATATTTTGTGCCTCGAGCAATTCGTCACTATGCTCTTCTTCATGTATTACCATCGTTTGACTTTCATGCTTCTCTTCGATGTAATCAATCACTGGCACTACTGGGTCAGCCTGTACCTGAGAATTAACATGATGTTGCTCGATTTCATGTAGTTCTTCGGCCTTAGTTATATGTCTATACATTTCCTTATAATCATCATTATGTTGAAGCATTTGTTTTTGTGCTAATTTGACAGCATATTTTTCTTTATCGCTTTTCAGCATTAACACATTAAACGGTATTCTGCTACCTTTAGATGGCGAAAGTTGTTGTGTATTTTCTTCATTTTCAAGCTGAGGATTTTCTGATTCATTCATTTCAGTTTCAACATGTTGAATTTCAGTATGATCCGCTTCAACTTCAATTTCAGGTTCTTCAATATCAGAACCAAATTCCCCAACTTCAGGCTCGTTTTCTGGATCTTCACAATCAAAGTCTTCAACTTCGTGAATAACCTCTCCAGTATCAGATTCAAAGTCTACTGTTTCTTCAGAAGCTTCAGGATAAAATTCATGATCATCTAAATAATTACTATCCAGCATGTCTTCAACAGGAACGATTGGGCTTTTAGCTTCAGCTGCTAATTCATTCTCTTGGTCAACCCCTCGAGTTTCCAGTTCACTCTCACTTAAAGCAATGGCCACGAGCCTTTGCACTTGAGTGCTTTGTACTGGTTCTTTTACTTCTTCCGCGTTTGGATCAATGTTGCTAAGTTGTTCTTTGGGGTCATAGAAATTGATTGCCCGATTTGCTTGTCCAACCTCAATAGCTGATACTTGCCCCTCAAAGTCTCCATGATCTAATAGCTTTTCTTCAATGGATTGTTCCATCTCCATTTCAAAAAATTCTTCATTTGAGGCTTCAATCTCAAACTTCTCTTCAATGATTTCCTCATCATCTTGTTGTGCAACATAATCAATTTCATCAGATTGTAGAATTTCATCATCTTGAATTATTTCAGGTTCACTGTTGCCTTCCAAAGCTTCAATTGGCTCATCTGTTTCGAGGACTGTCACTGCTGCTTCAAGCTCTGCATAAGAATGCAGGCTTTCTTGCGCTGGTTGAGTCTGAGTATATTGGATTTCTTCTTCATTTGGACTATTTTCAACAGCTTCAGCCAATATTGGAAACTCTTCTACTTTTTCATAATTATCTTGCTCTACGAATAACGGCGGCTCTTCAAGCTCTACCTCATCCTCAATTTCGATGAAACTAGTAATCGGTTTTTCTCGATTGGATCCTGTAAAATCCTCATGTTGATTATCTACGCTTTCGATCATCCCCACTACACTTGAAATTTCTTCTTTAACTTTATGGCTTTCTGATAGAATAGTTTCTACTCTCTCTTCACGTGTTAGATGGGGTGAATCTGTATTCGTTTTATGCTCCCCATTGTCCTGCTCCCTTTCATCAGGCTTGGATTCTACTCTCCCCTGCTTTTTTGACAGTAGCTGGTCTATATTACTAGGCTTTTTAAATCCGTAAACCGGCGAAGGAACTTGGGTTGGCGTAAATCTTCGTTTTGGAACGAGCGGATCATCTTGTTCAATTGGATTCCTTTTAATAGATGGTATTGGTGTTTCTTTAGTTTCCTTTTTGATGGGTTCTTGTTTTTTCACTTTTTCTACGCGCCGTATTTTAGTTGACTCCTGACGATTTATAACCGCGGAATGGCCCTTGATTCGCTGCCGCTTTTCCAGTAAATCACGGATTCCTGAAACCTCGACATCATAAACCTTGGAAATCGCATTCGGCTGATAAAAATACTTCATATCTCTTTTTGGTTCTTCAAATCTACTAGACTCTCGGTTTTGAGTATCACCATTATAGGAAGATCCAGATTCCGGCAGAAATACTGCTTCTTCATCTGCTATTAATGGAAACTTAAAGCTTTTTCTTTTCGTTTCAACTTCTTCATCTGTTACACTATTCGTATTTTGTCTCGCAGTATTTCCCTGTTCTTCATAGAATTCTTCTTCGTAATATTCTTCATCGTCTATATCATTATCGAATAGTTTATTCATCTGTTTTTTAAACCAATTCATTGTTTTATCACTCTTTTCTATCAACGTAGCTATTTTATTATAAAGTAATTATATGTAAGTAGGCACCAATATTTAACTAATGATTACAAATTCATAGGAAATTCTGTGCCTTTTTACATTTCTATTAACCAAAATATTCAAAACC
>DAMDNS010000091.1:0-8408 GCA_032083605.1 Ureibacillus sp. | reverse complement strand
TGCTTCGCCAGTTGTGTCAGCTACAAACCCATGAGAATGAGATGCGACGGTTAATTTTGATGGATCGTGACCAGCTTCTTTGGCTGCTCGATAATACAAATTTACCAGTGGAGCAAACTGGAATGGGCTGCCGCCAATAATAGCCAACACTAATGGCAAACCTAGATAACCGGCACGTGCAACAGATTGCGGCGTACCACCGCTGGCAATCCAGACTGGCAAAGTATCCTGGACAGGACGAGGGTATACTCCACGATTTTGGATGTCCGCTCGGTGCTTCCCTTTCCAATTGATGATTTCATTTTTTGTTAATTGTAATAAGAGCTCTAATTTTTCTTCATACAGCTCATCATAGTCCTTTAAATCATAGCCAAATAAAGGGAATGACTCAATGAAGGAGCCACGCCCAGCCATAATTTCAGCACGACCATTTGAAATGGCATCAACCGTTGAAAACTCTTGGAAAATTCTAACTGGATCATCCGAAGACAATACTGAAACAGCACTTGTCAAACGGATATTTTTTGTTCGAGCAGCAGCCGCTGCAAGTAATACAGCAGGAGCAGAGCAAGCATAATCTTTACGATGGTGCTCCCCTACCCCATATACATCCAATCCTACTTGGTCCGCTAAAACGATTTCCTCGACAACTTCGCGAATACGCTCTGCATGGCTTATTGTTTTACCTGTTTTTACATCGGGTGTTGTTTCTACAAAGGTTGTGAGCCCAATTTCCATCTTCTACACTCCACTCCTTATTTCCTATAAGAATCTGTCTAAGGAAATACAATATATTCTATAATTATTCTTAAATTTCATGATACATGAATAGTGGAAGATGTTTCAATTTTGATGATTATTAGATGATAATCGGACTATCTTCGGTTTCACAACTTGCTGTTAAAAACTTCTTTTCAAATTCTTCCGGAGCACAAGGTCTTCCAAAATAGAACCCTTGAATATAATGACAGTTTTGTTCAAGTAAATATTCTAATTCTTCTTTGGTTTCTACACCCTCTGCAATTACTTCTAATTTCAAATGCTGGGCCACCTTGATCATCGCTGTGGTAATACTTGCGTTTTCTGATTCAGATGAAATATTTTGTATGAAAGAACGGTCAATTTTAACCCCATCGAGATGGAAGGTTTTTAAATAATTGAATGAGGAATAGCCTGTTCCAAAATCATCAATATAAATTTTGACTCCTAGAGCCTTTAATTCATGGAGTGTCTTAAATACATTCTCTTCGTTTCGCATAATCGAGTTTTCTGTAATTTCGATTTCCAGCCACTTTCCATCTAATTGAAACTCTCTTAGAAGGTCCCGGATTTCCTCTGCGAAATCTTTTTGCAAGAAGCGCTGAGAACTAATATTGACACTAATCGGAATAAGCGGAATATCGGCATTTCTCCATTCAACCAATTTTTCGCACACCTTGCGCTTCATCCATTTTCCCATTGGAATTATCAAACCAGTCTCCTCAGCAAGAGGAATGAATTCACCTGGCGAAACTAGGCCTAATTCTGGATGCATCCAACGAATCAATGCCTCTGCACTGACTATTTTGCCAGTTAGAGCATCAACACGTGGCTGTAAATGAACTATAAATTCATCATTCATAATCGCCTTTCTCAAATCTCTTTCAAGCAAGAAGGATTGATAGCTTCTTTTATTCATCGAGGGATCATAAATTTGGTACATATTACGCCCTAAATCCTTCGCTTTATATAAGGCAATATCAGCATTTTTCATTAGATCTATTTCATCCATCCCACCTATAGGGTACAAGCAAATTCCTATACTTGCAGTTATCAGCAATTCATATTCATCAATATAGAATGGATTTTCTAATTGTTGCAGGAATGTCTCAGCGATTATTTTCACCTCTTCTACCGAAGTGATTTCTGGACATAAAATCAGGAACTCATCACCACCCATACGAGAAGCAAAATGTTTCTCGATGTTGATGCTCGATAGGATTCTCTTACCCATTTCCTCTAATAGTTTATCGCCGATTTGATGTCCTAGTGTATCATTGATCGATTTAAATCGGTCTAAATCAATCAGCAATATGGCCAACATTTCATTCGACGATCTATTTACATGCTGTATTGCATCTCTTGTCTTTCTTGCCATCCACCTTCTGTTCGGCAGCATCGTTAACTCATCATGATGCGCTAAATATGCGTTCATATCCTGGATTATTTTTTGTTCGGTAATATCCTTGCCAATCATATAAACGCCTTGTATCTGATTGTCAATAATGACGGGTAGTATAGTAACGTTCAGGTAAACTTTGCTTGAATTTTTATCCAGAAAATCGATCTCGAAATTTTGCAGATTCCCTTGAAGAGCGGTTTCGAGGTAACCTTTTAGGGATTTTTCGCATGGACCTAGAATGATGTTCTTTATCTCGTCAAAAGGGATTTCCTGCTGAACAGGATAACCTAATAGCTCTAGAACTTTTGGATTTATATTTATGATTTGGCCATTCTTATTGAAGACAACGAGATAATCTTGGTTAAGCTTTACTAGGGAATCATATTGTTCTTGATTTAGCAAAAGCTCTTCTTGAGTAGATCTAAGCTCAGAAATATCAAGAACTGTCCCGACGATTTCACTCACTTCATTTCCATCCTTGATCGGAACGATGTCTACAAAAACCTGGCGTCCATTCAAATTAATTTCATAGCTGGAGCGTTCTCCTTGGAAGGCTTTTAAATAGTGAGCATATTTAAGAGAAGCGATTTCTTCTGCATAAATTTCAAAAGGAGTACGATTTCTTAACTTCTCATCATAAGCACCGATTTCCTCGAGCAGCTTTCCAATTGCCATGGTGTAGACAAATTGTCCTTCTTCATTTTTACACATCGTAAAAATACCATTTTGAAGGTTTTTTATCTTATCGATAAAATCAATTTTCTTTGCATCTGACGCTTCTTTTTCTTGTGAAAGCTCGGTTTTAATCTCTTTTATAAGTAAGACTTCTAACTGCTCTTGCCCCAACTCCATTATTTGTGATTGAATATTTGCCAAAAAAGGTTCTTTCTGTTTATGACTTTTAATATGTACGCTGTTGCGATTTCCACTTATGTAATCATCAATTATGCTTTCAATAGATGAATTGATGATATCTTGAGCCTTTACGTTTAAAAGACGTTCCGCATTTCTGTTTAAATACGTAATAATTCCTATTTTATCTATAACGATAATATTATCTTCCTGCAAACTAAAAAGCTGATATAGTTGTTCTCTTTCATTTATAATTTTTCTCATGACTTCCTCACTCAAACCGATTTTTTACTTTTTCATATACAATAATAACCTATCAATGATACCAAAGTCATATCCAACTTTCACCAATGTACTCAAATTACATAGACTCAGATAATTACATTGAAATTACAAAAGTCCTAGAAAAAAGAAGAGGAATTATCCCCTTCCTTAAGATTTCTTCTTTACTTCTTCTATCAAATATTCAACAAAAAGGTCATCTCTCACCAACGAAGCTTCAAATTTCCGTTTAATGAATTTCTCTGCTTCCTCAAAACTAGGAAAATTTTGCTCCAAAAGCTTTTTATTTTTTTCAATTACCCACATATCCTTTTTAGGGTAAATAAACAAAATATCATCTTTGCGATTTTTGTAAAGGGATCCAAATGTAGAATTTTTAATGTTATAGCGGTTTCTTTTGACATCCTCTTGTATGGGCTCAAGGGAAAAGGTATTTAAAACAAAATGTTTGTAGGCAGAGTCGGTTAACATACTCCCCGAAGCTTTTTGATGGCCCCCTCCTCCATAGCTCCCCGCAATTTGCGATACATCCACATGATCGTGAATTGTTCTGTAAGAGATTCTTTTTCCACCCATATTCAAAATCACGATATAGTCTAAATGGGCGTATTCCTTTCCCAATTCATTTCCTAATTCTGAATGATACGATTCTGCATAAACCACTCCAGCGTAAAAATCCTTCACCTTTGCTTGCACAATTTCCCTTTTCTTTCGCCGAATATAGCGTTCAATTTTATCTTCTTCCATATTGAGCAACCGTTTTTCAAACTCATCAAAATCGAAATGACTGTTTGTAGAAAGACGCTCGATCATCGTTGCTTCAAAATCATCTATTGATATTAGATAGAACAGTGAATTCAAAGAATGTGCTTTTTGATTTTCATTTTTTTCCCATTCCCAAGTATCATACTGTCTCACAAGCTCGACAAATTCGGATAATGCATCTGTTGCCTCCAAAAATTCCATGGAGACAAGATACTCATAAAATAATGAGGTTGCAGAGGTTAAATTTCCTGCAATATCTTCCACTACGACATAGCCCCATTCATAGTCATCTAGATGAAGAGCTGATTTATGATGGTCAATCAATTGAATATTGCCATGCTCTTTAAAATAAATATTTAATTTCTGTTCATTTTCTTCATTTGGTGATAAGTCTGTAATGAATAAAAACGTTTCTTTTGAATCATCATTTTCTAAGAAGAATTCAATTTCACGATTTAACGAAGCTACAGAATTATAGCGTACTTTAACATTTTCTCCAAAAGCCAATTTTGCTAAAATACCACAGCCTACACCATCTAAGTCATTATGAGTTAATAGTTTGTACATCTCGTCTCACCTCTTCCAATAGTATGGTTTCTTCCTAACAAATTATCGATTAAACCATCAGAGAACATTTTTTCGTATAAAACTAAAATTTCAGGCAATAATTAGCTTGTTAAAATTAATTTTAAGGGATGACAATATGAGTAGACAGCATACAAAAATGAAGGAAAACAAACTCTCGCTAGGCATACTTCTTGGAATTTTTTGCTTTTCCATAGTAGTTTCCTTGCTCGATTCCGTATCAATTCAAACTAATATTACATCAGTGTACTTTTATATCTTGTTATTATTAGTAATCGCAGTAATCTGCAAACCCGTCCGTTTATTTTTAGTGCGAAGTCTGTCTTTTCTTTTTTCGAGTGTTAAATCCGTATTTCTTACTGCCATTTCGTTCATAACACATAAATAAGTATTGTGGAGTATAGAAAATATCCTTTTTATGAAACCAAAATTACAACTGTCACTTACCCTTTTTCATTATCTTCATACTATACAATGAGAAGCTTAAGAAAAGGTGGAGAGTGATGTGCAAAATAGAAATCAAAATCAAATTAGAAACAAAAATCAAATTCCGGACACTTCAAAAACCTCTGCAATGAGTGAAGAAGAATTTATAGCTAAACTCAGTACGCTCGGAGGAGTGATTCAGACAGTTGGCGGGATTATGTCCACCGCAGCCTCTTTTATGGCACTTCAAAAATTCCAACGAGATATCATTCTTGATGAAGAAGAAGAGGGAATTGGACTTTCAGGAGACGATGATCGAATTAGTGAATTAGAAAAACAAATTCAGTTTTTAATGAGAGAAATCGAAGTATTAAAAGGTCAAAATACTAAAAATTAAAAAACCCCACACAAGATTTCTCTTATGTGGAGTGTGCAGTTTTTTTTATTTAATGGAATATTTTCCAAATCCGTCAGTACCATCGCCTAAATACTTGATAGTGCTTCCCTCCGGAATTGCATTTACTGCCTTTTTGGATGATTCAAACACAACATTTGCTGCAGCTGGAAGTGGAGCGAATTTCCAGTTATTATCAGCAGATGGGTCAATTGTGTCATTCGAAGCAATATAGTCAATAATCGCTTGACGATTTTCATCCGGATATATCTCTACATATGATTTATTACGTACACCAGGGAATGTACCATTTGCACGATAATTGTTTGTTGCAACGATAAATTCTTGTTTTAGATCAATAGGTTGTCCATTATATTGTAAGTTTACAATTCGACTTGCACCTTCATTTACTAAATTACCGCTTGGATCGTATTTTGCAGGTTGTGTTACATCGATTTCATAAGTAACTCCATCAATCACATCGTAGTTGTATGAACGGAATTCAGTATTGATTAATTGTTGCTCATCTTTACTATTTGGGTCGATTCGATTGAATTGACCCGCTGACATTTCTAGCCATTCCTTCACATCAGCGCCAGTTACTTTTAATATTGCTAATGTATTATCGTATAAATAAAGATCAGCTACATTCTTGATAGCTAATTCACCTGTTGGTACATAAGTGTAGTAATCTGGGTCACTGCGAGTACCTGCTTTAAATGGTGCACCAGCAGAAAGAACTGGCAGGTTTTCGAATTCCGTACCTTTAACTTTCTCTTTTACATAAAGAGTTTGTGCATCTGTTACAATCTGAATAGAAGGATCATCTAAAACTTGCGAGAAGTAACTATGAATATCTGCGCTCGTTTTTCCTACCGGTTGACGAACATATTCAATTGTACCTTCATGGGCTTCTTTTACAACTGCAGCAAGTCCTTGGTCAACATCTGAAGCATCCTTTGCAATAGTACGCACTTCACCTGTCCCCTCTACTACATCCCACTTTTCACCTTTTTGCTCAAGCGTTAAGTCAATAACTCCTAGATGGCTTCCGTATTTACCGGGCATAACCACCGGTACACCGTTCATGGTACCTTTCTCAACATCTACACCAGTTAAAGATTCGTCAACTGCACCAGGGAATACGCCATGTGCATGTCCAGTAATAACAGCGTCCACGCCTTCAACCTTCGTTAGAAGATAAGAAACATCCTCTTCCCCTTCAGTATGAGTTGCATCACCCAAACCGGAGTGAGAAAGGACAACAATTACATCTGCCCCTTCTTTTTGCATTTCTGGAACTACCTTTTCAATAGCTTTTACGGAATCATCCACTGTTACCTTACCTTCTAGATGAGACTTGTCCCAGTTAAGAATTTGAGGCGGTACAATTCCTGTTACCCCAACTTTAATTGTTGTTTTATTACCTTTTGAATCTACTACTTCTCTATCGAATGTTACATATGGTGTATACATATAGTCACCATTTGCAGCTTTACGAATGTTCGCATTTACATATGGGAAATCTGCGTCATCCTGCACTTCATCAAAATAATCTAAACCATAGTTAAATTCATGATTCCCAAGTGTTGCAGCATCATATTGCAAATATTCCATAGCAGCTACGGATGGGTGATCTTCGCCTTCTTCAAGCACATCTACAGCTTGTTTATACGAACCAAGTGGAGTTCCTTGAATTGCATCACCATTATCAAATAATAACGTATTGCTGTTTTCTTCACGTGCAGCTTTGATTAATGATGCTACTTTTACAAGTCCTAGACTATTGGATTCAGTATCTTTATAGTAGTCATAATTCATAATATTTGTATGAATATCTGATGTACCTAAAATTTGTAATGATACTGTTGTTTTATATTCTTTTAAGAATCTTTCTAGTAATAAGCCAAAGTGATTTTCTGCTAATACATTTTTAAGTTTTAGAGTTTTGTCGGTATAGCCATTTAAAAACCCTAAAGATACTGCTTTTGCTAATTCATCAAGATTTTCTTTGTTTGCAGATTTAATATCTTTATATTTTTTTAAGATATCTTCTGAATACGCCTCTTCGTTTTGAATTGCGTTAACCAGACCAACAACCGCCTCTTCACGAGTGATGTTTGCATTAGGTTCGAATTTTTTTTCTGATTTTACACTGATGAGTTTTAATTCAATTGCTTTTTCAATATAAGGTTTTAGTGAATCTGGTACATCACTAAATTTCACAGTTTTCCCAGATCCTAAAGTAACGCCCATAGAATCAATAACTGCTTTTACATACTCTCCTCTAGTTACTTGATCAACCTTTGCAGCATCTGCCTGATTAACATTTGCAAATCCTGATACAGCAATCGATAAAGCTAGTGCCGAAGCGGAAACCTTTTTCCACATTATAAAACTCATCTCCCAATTTATAAAATTCTAAATCAATAGAATCTTATCAAAAAACTAAATATAAATATAGCAATTTTTATATTTATTTGAAAAATGATTACATTATAGAAATATATGTAATAAATAAAGACTGACACAAAAAATAATTTTTTTGTATCAGCCCTCAGTCAAGTATATTTAATTATTGACCTGAACGACCTTTTAATTGCGCTTCAGCCATTTGTACAAGGCGTTTAGTTATCTCACCACCAACAGAACCATTGGCACGTGACGCATCTTCCGGTCCTAGGTTTACTCCAAATTCTCTCGCAATTTCATACTTCATTGAATCCATTGCCGCTTGAGCACCCGGGAAGAGCAATTTATTTGAACTTCTTTCAGAAGCCATTCCTCTCACCTCCTTGTGAGTTTAGAATGGTCTTTAGGATGCTTTTAAATACGTTGCTAAACATTCCTTCACAGTATCAAATTCCCTTGTATTTTTAAATAATGATTGCAATGGGAAATTCTTGAATGAAATGAATCTGACTATTTTGGATACAAATCTGA
>DAMDNS010000090.1:0-8466 GCA_032083605.1 Ureibacillus sp. | reverse complement strand
TTCGAGGGGCTTATTTATCATTAACTCCTTTAATGCGTCTGCAAGTATTCTCTTCGTTTCATCACTGTGCTTCATTTCTTCACCTAAATTCAAAAAAATTTTTTACGCGGATAGGAAAATAGAATTTTTTTCAAGGAAATCCGCATAAGAAAAGACATCAACTCAACCTATAATTCGTCGAGTGTGTTTTTCTAAACAAAACAACCCTCATTGTCTATATTTTAAACTTTTTTATCATGTTAGTGTAATTATAGTGTTTTTCATGAATCAGAAGTTTTGGGGGAAATTGATTATATAGAAGAAAGGTGATTATTTTGAAGAATTGGCTGAATGTACGTACAGTATCGTTTCTTATATGGGTTGTTATTTCCATCGTTATGATTGTTACAATGCCAAACTTGGATACGTTGGTACGTGAAAAAGGTCAAACGGAGATTCCGTCCTATACACAAAGTGAAGTTGCTTCGAAGCTGCTGACGGAAATGGCGGATGAGGAAACGGATACCTATCAGTTTATCGCCGTGTTTACGAGCGGCGGTGATGAAGCGTTAAACGAAAGTCAGCTGGAAGAGGTTGATACAGCCATTCAATCTCTAAAAGACAATAGTGATGAGCTTGGAATTACAGATATGCTTACGCCAACAGATAGCGATGAGGCAGAAAAGCAGCTTGTTTCCGAAGATGGCACAACAATCTTGACTCAAATCTCTGTTGATAAAAAACAGGGAACGGTTGAAGAAGCAGCGCAAAGCTTGCGTGAAACAACGGAACTAAAATCTGTTGATTCTTATTATACAGGCACAGACATCGTAATGGATGACTTTGTAAAATCATCTCAAGAGGGGATCAAGAAAACAGAGGTCATTGCGATTGTTTTCATCTTAGTGGTATTGGTTTTAGTATTCCGATCACCTGTCGTACCTTTGATTTCTTTAATTACTGTGGGCGTTTCCTACATTGTTTCACTAGGAATTGTTACGCAGCTTGTTGATAAGTTTAACTTCCCGTTCTCGAACTTTACGCAGGTCTTTTTGATAGTTATTTTGTTTGGGATTGGGACAGATTATAATATTCTCCTTTATACGCGCTTTAAAGAAGAGCTTGGTAAAGGCGGACATATTTTAAAGGCTATTACCGAGACATATCGTACTGCGGGTAAAACAGTTATTTACAGTGGAATTGCTGTATTTATCGGGTTCATCGTCTTGTATTTAGCAGAGTTTAAACTATACCAAGCAACATCCGCTGTTGCCATTGGGGTAGCAGTTTTACTACTGGTGTTACTTACTTTAAATCCGTTCTTCATGGCGGTATTTGGCATTAAAATGTTCTGGCCGGCAAAATCGATTAACGGCCATAGTGAAAATAAAATCTGGCTCTTCCTATCGAAGCATTCCTTCTTTAGACCAATCATTGCATTGATTTTGGTAGCGGTCATTTCGGTGCCATTTATTATTAAATATTCTGGTGAACTGAACTACAACGACTTAGTTGAAATCAGTGATGAGTATGAATCAAAACAGGCAATCAATGTCATTGAAGATCATTTCCCATCCGGGTTCTCATCGCCGACGACTTTAGTGATTAAAACAGATGAATCCCTTGCAACACAAAAGGGATTACAGGATATCGACCAATTGGCGGAAGTCATTTCCAATGTGGATGGTGTTTCTCAAGTTTTATCGGTAACACGCCCAGCAGGGGAAAAAATACAAGATTTATACATTCAAGATCAAACCAATACGTTAAATGAAGGTCTTGGCTCTGCCCAAGAAGGTTTGGGAACAATCAACGAAGGCCTATCTGAAGCAGAGGATAAGCTTGGTGAGGTTGACGAAAATAGCTTTGACAGCGTTCAAAAGCTAATCGATGGTACTTCAACAATGGAGCAAGGTGTTGGGCAATTAGGGGACGCTTTAAATCAAGTAGCTCAGGGCTTTGAAAATGGGGCAAATGGTGCTTCTGAATTAGCAAACGGCTTAAGTACATTAAAACAAAGTGTAGGCGACTTAAGTGCAGGCGCTTCCCAATTGCAGGCAGCTTATGGACAAATAGAAAATGGTTTTAGTGCATTTACTGAATTATTCACAACAGTGGAAAATGCGATAGCAAGCAGCTCACAAGGCTATGCAGCAATCGAACAATCCATGAATGCCCTAGTCGCGTCAAATCCGGAATTAGCTTCGGATGTGAATGTACAAACAGTAATTGGCACTGCCCGCGGTGCTCAAGAACAGCTGGCACAATTATCAGCAAAGTTAAAAGAGCTTACGCCACAGTATAATGTAGCAGTTAAGTCTCTGCAGGAAGCAAATGCATCCTTCTCTCAAATTATAAACGGCTTACAACAGGTTGAAGCAGGTGCTTCCCAATTACAAACTGGTGCAGACACATTAGCAACAGGTCTCGAATCAGGCAAGGCAGGAGTTAATCAAATCAGCTCCAAAACGGGTGAACTGCAAACAGGTTTATCTACTGTAAATGATGGCCAAAAACAATTGCAAGACGGTTTAGCTACACTTCAAGATAAAATGAAGCAGCTGCAAGACGGCTTAGCTAAGAGTACAGATGGCTTAACAGAAATCAGTGACGGCTTATTGGACGCACAAGACTATCTTGGTGACGTGAGCAGTTCGGATTCGAATAGCGTCTTCTATATTCCTCAAGAGGTTTTGGTCGGCGAAGATTTTGAAGAAAGCTTAAATATGTACATGTCGGATGATCGCACAATGACGAAAATGACGATAATCTTAGATGTAAATCCATATTCAAAAGAAGCAATGGCGATTATCAAGGAAATTGATGAACAAATTAAAGCAACAGCGAAAAATGCCAGCCTTTCTGATGCAGAAATTGCATTAGGCGGCAAATCAACAGCGAACGTTGACTTACAGCAAATTTCAAGCGATGACTTCACACGCACGATTGTCATCATGATGATCGGGATTGCCCTTGTGTTGGTGGTTATTACACGTTCAATCTGGCAACCGATTGTTATTATCGGTTCTCTGATTTTAGCTTACTATACATCACTCGGTCTTTCCGAATGGTTGAGTGAAGCAATCCTGGGCCAAAGCGTTCTAAGCTGGAATGTACCATTCTTCAGCTTCATCATGATCGTAACGTTAGGTGTAGACTATAGTATCTTCCTGATGATGCGTTATCATGAAGTGAAGGATCAGGGCAGTGTCGGAATTATCGATGCAGCCAAACATATCGGCGGCGTTGTGTTATCAGCAGCCTTAATCCTTGGTGGTACATTCGCAGCCTTGATTCCATCGGGTATTGTAACTTTAATGCAAGTAGCAATCTTGGTGCTGGTCGGACTTGTCTTGCTAAGCTTCATCATGCTGCCGGTCTTCATGCCAGCAGTCATGGGCTTAACTGAAAAAATGAAAAACATATTCGTGAAGAAAAAAGAATAACGGGTTAGGTGAGGACGAGGAAAAGTTATGATATTTTCCTCGTCTTTTTTGATGGATAAAAAAGTATTTCTCCGAATAAGCGCAGCCTTGGCGAACAGCTCAAAGGCATGTCGCTTAACCAAGTAGGAAGTGCACCAGGGAGAGTGCATTATAAGAGTGATGAAGCACTTGTTTGAAGGAAAAGCGCCGGGAGAGGTGCATCATAAGAGGAATGAAGCACTTCTGGAAAGGGAAAGCATCGTGAAAAGTGCATCATAGGAGTGATGAAGCACTTCTGGAAAGGGAAAATGCCGTGAAAAGTGCGTCATAGGAGTGATGAAGCACTTCTCAGGAGGAAAAGCATCTGGAAAAGTGATCATAGGAGTGATGAAGCACTTCTGGGAAGGAAAAGCATCGTGGAAAGTGCATCATAGGAGTGATGAAGCACTTCTCAGGAGGAAAAGCATCATAAAAAGTGCGTGATAAGAGTAATGAAGCACTTCTCGATAGGGGAAGCCCCAAGAAAAGTGCATCATAGGAGTGAGGAAGCACTTCTTGAAAGGGAAAACACCGGGAAAAGTGCATCATAGGAGTGATGAAGCACTTCTGGGAAGGAAAAGCACCGGGAAAAGTGCATCATAGGAGTGATGAAGCACTTCTCAGGAGGAAAAGCATCATAAAAAGTGCGTCATAAGAGGAATGAAGCACTTCTGAAAAGGAAAAGCCCCAAGAAAAGTGCATCATAAGAATAATGAAGCACTTCGCCAAAGGAAAGCCCCCGGAAAAGTGCATCATAAGAGTGATGAAGCACTTCACCAAAGTAAAACACCCATGAAAACTGCATCAACACCCCCCACCTAAAAACCCCACTGCCCAAAAAGATGCCTACCAGCTGTGGACTAGTAGGCATTAAATAGGTTGTATTTTAAATGGGTTAGTGGAAGAAATTTTTGCCCCTTAAAGTAAAGGAGCATAATACTACGAGAAGCACGAGAGGTAACTATCTCGTATACAGTTTTAATTCACTAGAATTCGATCACATTCGTTAATAATGTCAGAAAGGAGGAGGTTTTCATCATTATTGATTGTGATTCGTTCTAGATACGCAATGCAAAAAGCTAATACCTTTAGGAGTTTTCCTCGATGTCTAAGTAAATAAGTCATCGAGGTTGAGGAAACCCTGTTTGTGCAAAAAGGGAGAGCACAGCTGGAAGCCAAATTTTCTTAAGGGAATTCATCATGCTGCACTTGCTCTTTTGAGGCTTCGCTTGGAATTCGGATTCCACGTCCTCAGCAGGAGTAAATGTGCAAGTGTTACGATGCTCGCAATTGCTGGAATTCGTACTCATTTGATGATTGATTTCATTTTGGGTCATTATGGAATCTGATACTACTAGATTGTTATGGTATTGATTATTAGATTCCAGGAAAAATCATTCTTATATCAGTAGTTGAAAACACCATCATCACATTGCCATTTCTCTCTACTTTCTTATTGCTCTTGCCTTGTCTTCAAGAAATATTTTAGGCACAATTCCAATTCATTATAGAGTTTCCATTGAGAGGGGAAAGAAATTGGATTAACAGTCGCAGTTTTAGTTGAATCTACCAGATGAACCTGTTTTTCAACAAGATAATCATTTCTTTTAGGAAGCTCTATTCTTTCATGGTCATGATGCATCTCTTAAAAACGAGTAAAGCAAGATTGATCAGAGGGTTTGTATCTATTCTTTAAAATTCTTATATCATCATTTTGCCTATTTGGAGGAGTGTGAACTGGGCAAGAAGGATGATGGGAACATTTACAAACCTTTTAATTCACCTCCTTTCAGTACCATAATATTCGGTTAATAGATTTAGTTAATGGACATATAGCCATGAAAGCTAAAAATGTGCTGAAGTCTAATATAAACATAGGGGGGGAAATCTAGTTTTTTAACGGATAATAAAGTATAAAAGCTTCTTATCCGAAAATGAGTGCAATTATGGCTTATTGCTAAAAACCTTTGCGATAGCCAAGTTTTCTAATAGAAAGTAGGAGAGTGTCCTGGTAAATGGGAGTCAAAATTGACTGGTAGAATAAATCGCGGAATAAAAAAAGCAGCCTCTCCCAAAAAACATTAGAGAAACTGCTGTAAAATAAGGTTTTTACCTTGGTTGGTGATAGGCCTCCATGGCTTTTAACAGCTCTTTTCGATCACTATACCATTTCCCTATTAACAAAATGGCAAGGGCAATTGTGACAATGGATCCTGCGAAGGAAAGTGGTGCTTTAAAGCTATTAAAATAGGATTCAGTCCAGCTTGCTAATATAGGTCCGATAATTTGACCAAGTGCATAAGCAGTTGTTAATGCAGAGACAACAACCCCGCTTTGTTTTGGAAAAAGCTCTCTTGCGTAAGCAGTTGATAGAGAAACAATCCCTACAAATGTAAAACCAAACAAAAATGCAGAAAGAAGCACACTCCAAGCGGTCTGTGTTAAAACAGGCAATAGAATGCCGATTACTTGTAAAATGTAAGCCATGGATAATACTTTAACGGTAGAATATTTTGAAATGAGCGTCATCCAAATCGGTGCAGCTGGTGCAGCAGCTATTCCAGCGATAACCCAACTAAAACTAGCAAAGGATCTTAAGCTCTCGATATTGTATATAATATCTACTAAAAATGTACCTGTAATAATATAGCCAAGACCCTCTAAGCCATAAGCGATGAGGAGCCATGGCATAAACCCTCGAAGGATTTTTGTATCATTCGATTTTTCTACTTTTTCGCCATTTTGGATAGAAATAGTTCTCCAAAGAATCAAGGTAATCATAAAAAATAATGCCGACAAAATGCCAAGGCCTAACCAAGTGCCTTCCCATTCAAAATGTCCCTCGATATAAGGAACTAGCAAGCCAGAAATGGCAATCCCCAGACCGATACCCGAGAACAAAAAGCCTGAAAAACGAGTCTGGAAATGAGTGGCCAAGTAGTCCATAATAATGCTGGAAGTTAAAACGAAAATAAAACCACTTGTCGCGCCTGCAACGAATCTTAAAATCACCCACAATAAGAACGAGTGCGTCAGTCCCATGAGGAAGATGGATAATACATTAAGCACAACGGTAATAAGCAAGAAATTCTTTTTATTGCGATAAATAAAACCGGCGCCAAGAGCCCCTACAAAATAGCCGATATAATTACTTGAAGCCAAGTAGCCACCTTCGTTAAAGGAAAGCCCTTCCTCAATTCGCATAAACGGCAAGATTGGTGTAAATGCAAATCGACTGATTCCCATTGCAACAACTAAAAGCAACACGCCCCCAAAAAGCACCCCTATGTGTTGTCTTTTCAAATAGTACATCCCCTTACTATCAATTAATTAGAAAACTTGGCTGAACACCAAGCTCTTTCAAATCGCCTTCGTTGCAAATATCCTTTAAAAAATTTAGAAAAACTTTCCTATAATTGTAACATCCTATTATTTGTAATCAAGGCTTTTCAAGTTTGGGAAAAATCATTAGTGGAGACTGCATATAGTAAAAGAAGGAATCTTATATCAATATATATAATTTAGTAAGTAACCATTTTATCCAAAAAAAGGAGGGCTAGAGTTGGAGATTAGAGAGATAAAGTCAATACCTGAGCTAAAGAAGGTGCAACAATTAGAACAAGAGGTCTGGGGGCAAGCACCAATCCCTATTCATCAAACATTGACAGCTGTTAAAAATGGCGGAATCGTTGTCGGAGCATTTCGTGGCGATGAATTATTAGGATTTAGTTATAGTTTTACTGGTTTTAAGAAAGGAAAGGTTTATTTAACATCGCATATATTAGCAATCTCAAGTAATGTTCGCGAACAAGGAATTGGGGAAGCACTAAAGTGGAAGCAGAGGGAAATTGCCGTAGAGCGCGGCTACGAGATGATGCTGTGGACTTATGACCCGCTAGAAACTCGCAACGGATATTTAAACCTAAGCAAATTACAAGCTATTTGTGATACATATATCGAAAACTGTTATGGTGAAATGCAAGACGGTTTAAATAAAGGGTTGCCATCCGATCGATTTGAGGTGAACTGGCATTTAACTTCAAGGTATGTAGAAGAAAGACAGACTTTTGATTTAACAAATGCAGTAGAACTGGCTTCGTACAAAATGAATCCATCCAATTTCCCTGTGCTTCAGGAGTCGGAATTACAACTTTCCATAGAAGAAGATGTATATTTATTACCAGTGCCGCAAAATATTCAGCTCATTAAAGCAACCGATCCACAGCTCGCCCTAGATTGGCGTATGAAAACACGCTCACTGATTCAAGCATTATTCGCAAAAGGCTATGTGGCCGTTCGTCTAGAAAAAGGAAAACACGTTCATCACTATGTTTTCGTAAAAAGGGAAATTATCAATTTATCATAAGGAAAAGAGGATTACCATGAAAATAAAAGAAATAACGATCCGGCATTTAAAAATGCAACTGAAAAATCCCTTCTCTACAAGCTTTGGTACCTTTGTCGATAAAGAATTTTTGTTATTGGAGGCGACAGATGAAAAGGGGACAATTGGCCTCGGGGAGTCCGTTGCCTTTGATGCACCATGGTATAACGAGGAAACATTAAAAACAAATTGGCATATGTTAGAGGATTTTTTAATTCCGTTAATTTTAAATAAGGAAATTCAGCATCCTGACGAGGTAGGAGAGTTGTTCAAAGGGATTCGAAAAAACTATATGGCCAAGTCCGCAATAGAGGGGGCCGTTTGGGATATATATGTTCAACAAACGGACCAATCGCTGGCACAGGCCCTTGGTGGGGAAAAGCAAAAAATTGAAGTCGGAATTAGCTTGGGAATTCAAGAGAACATTGAAAAGCAAATCGAGGTTGTAGATAAGGCGGTTAAGGATGGCTATAAACGCATTAAATTAAAAATCAAGCCAGGTTGGGACGTTGATGTGATGCGCACGCTTCGCGAAAAATTCCCAGATGTGCCGATGATGGCAGATGCGAATTCAGCCTATACATTAGAGGATGTGGCCACACTTAAACAATTGGATGAATTCAATTTAATGATGATTGA
>DAMDNS010000089.1:0-8530 GCA_032083605.1 Ureibacillus sp. | reverse complement strand
CAGCCTTTAATTGCTACTTCATGGATTTTACGTTCATGCTCATTTCGTTTAATGATGACGCTAATTTTTTGATACCATTTCGAGCATTCCTTAAAGATGTCCTTATATTCGTCCAGCTCTTTTGGAATCTCTTGATCATTATCTAAAAAAACATATTCCACAATTGGATCTGCTAAATCATCCACCACTATTTTTAGTATTAATTTTTTAACTTCCTTCGCTTTTTCCTTCTTTTCCGGCAGTTCATCCATTTCATTGACGTGGACATCTACTTTAGCTCCCCCATCAATCAACGACCAGCCATGTACCCCGCCCTTCGATGTCAGGGCTACATTATTGCCATCTTCCACAATCGCAATCTCATAGAGCTCCTCGAAATCAAACTCTTTTTTATCAAAATCCTCATCAATTTCTTTTCTCTCCAGGATTCTCAATGTATTTGTGTATTCATCGAGCATTAATGCCCTTAAATAATCAGAAGATATAATATAACGAGTATGAGGGTGCTGTTCAACTTTTTGGATGGTTTCATTTAACAATGCTTCATTTCGCTTTTTAATTTCTTTATTTAACTCATAGAGCCACCAAATACCTAGTACAACTGCAATTATAAAAAATAGAGTACTACCTGTTTTAAATGATAAGAAAAGATAGACAACTTCTAATAATAATAAAAATAATTGAAACAACCTACTCACCCCTTTTAGAAAGATTTTCTATCAGTTATAAAATAGTATTCAAGAAGTTCTTATTTCATGCTCTTTTTTAATAGTTTTTTAATAGAAATTAAGAATTTCTGAAATAAAATGTGTCCCTGCTCACTTTCCGTATAGTTCAACAGCCATAAACCTATACTTATATTTAGTAAAAGCTTTGAAAAGAGGGGTCATTTTGTCTGATAGAAAAAGTACACTTTCTATTTTTGCTTTAGGTGGAATTAATGAAATCGGCAAAAATATGTATGTTATTGAATATAGAAATGATTTAGTGATTGTAGACTGTGGTGCAAAATTTGCAGATGAGTCATTATTAGGGATTAATTTAATTATTCCTGATGTTACCTATTTACAAGAAAATAAACATAAAATCCGTGGACTCGTTGTAACACACGGTCATGAGGATCATATTGGCGGGATACCTTACTTCCTTAAGAAATTAAATATCCCCGTCTATGCAACTAGATTTACGCTGGGTTTAATCGAGCTGAAGCTAAGAGAACATAAAATCTTGCGCGAATCTACTTTGGTTGAAATTCATTCTGAGTCAAAATTAGATTTGGGTGAGATTCAAGCTAGTTTCTTTAGAACTAGTCATAGTATTCCGGACTGTCTGGGGATAGTATTCCATACTCCTGAAGGAAATGTTGTTCATACGGGAGATTTTAAATTTGATTTAACACCTATAAATGATCAATATTCGGACATCCATAAAATGGCGAAGATTGGAGAAGAGGGTGTTTTGGCTTTAATTTCTGAGAGTACAAATGCGGAAAGGCCTGGCTCAACTCCATCAGAAAGTAAGGTCGGTTCCCATATTGAAGAAGCCTTTTTAAATGCAACAGGGAAAATCATCATCTCGACTTTTGCTTCAAACGTAAACCGCGTGCAGCAAATTGTACATGCGACCATCAAATCCAACCGTAAGCTAGCATTACTCGGCCGCAGTATGGTAAATGTTGTAAAGGTTGCAAAGGAACGAGGCTATGTCGAGATTCCAGATTGGATGCTGATTGACGCAAGGGATGTAAAACAATATCCGCCTGATCGTGTCGTTGTGCTTTGCACCGGAAGCCAGGGAGAACCATTAGCAGCACTCTCAAAATTATCAACAAATAATAATCGCGATGTCCGTGTATTGCCTGATGATACGGTTATATTTGCTGCTTCTCCAATACCGGGCAATGAAAAAGGCGTTTCGAAAATCGTTGATAACCTGTTCCAATTAGGAGCAAGGGTCATCTACGGTTCTTCTAGCATTACTGGTATGCATGTTTCCGGACATGGTTATCAGGAGGATTTAAAACTTATGCTTACACTCATGAAGCCGAAATATTTTATTCCTATTCATGGTGAATATCGTATGCTGCACATTCACCGTTTACTTGCGGAAGCGGTAGGCGTTGAACGCAATCATACTTTTATCATCCGCAACGGTGATGTAGTGGATATTAGTGATAGTGAAGCGCGTCAGACTCGAAAAGTAACTGCTGGAGATACGTATGTGGATAACGTGGGAGATGACGAAATCGTTGAAATTGTGCTTCGTGATCGTAAACACCTTTCTGAAGAAGGAATGCTTGTCATCGTTGTTACAATCAGTAAGGAAGATGGGAAACGAATCTCAGACCCTGACTGTATTTCTCGAGGCTTTGTTTATGCAAGAGATTCCGAAGGACTGCTGCAGGGAATCACTGAGGTTGTAAAGAGAACTGTCGATCCATTTAAGGATCCTAATATTATGGGTATGAAGAGAGCGATCAAAAAAGAAGTGGGCATTTTCCTGTTCGAGCAAACAAAGAAGAAACCAATGATTCTTCCGATTATTATTGCGATTTAATACATTAAAAACAGTCTAGAGCTTTTCTAAAGCTTTTAAAAATTGGTGGTGAAAAATTTCTTTTTCATCACCTTTTTTACGGAATTTTATAGATTCGTAAATAAATAAAAAATATTACCATTTAAGAATACTTTTAATTTATAAGGGGAATTATAGTATCGGTTATTTCTAAAAGCATTAGGAATTAGTCCAAGTAGCCCAACCCGTTTTAAGAAAGGATGATATCGATGGAAAAAGACCCTTCAAACAAAGGAAAATATGACACGAATTATGAAGATGATGCAACATTAACCAACAGACAAGGCCATCCGATTACTAACAACCAAAACATCCGTACAGTAGGAAATCGTGGACCCGCTACATTAGAAAATTATGATTTTATTGAAAAAATTAGTCACTTTGACCGCGAAAAAGTTCCGGAAAGAATAGTACACGCCCGCGGTGCCGCTGCCCATGGATACTTTGAGGCTTACGGAACTGTGGGAGATGAGCCCGCTTCTAAATATACACGTGCTAAACTGTTCCAGGAAAAAGGAAAACAAACACCTCTATTCGTGCGCTTCTCAACTGTGGTGCATGGGTTGCACTCTCCTGAAACATTACGTGACCCACGTGGGTTTGCTGTAAAATTCTATACGGAGGATGGCAACTGGGATTTAGTTGGGAATAACTTGAAGATCTTCTTCATCCGTGATGCGATGAAGTTCCCTGATATGATTCATGCGTTCCGTCCAGACCCAGTAACGAATATCCAAGATGCACGACGCTTCTTTGATTTTTGTGCAAATTCACCAGAGTCTTTCCATATGGTGACGTTCGTATATTCTCCTTGGGGTATTCCTGCAAATTATCGAATGATGCAAGGCTCTGGAGTTAACACTTATAAATGGGTAAACCAGGAAGGCAAGGCCGTGCTAGTAAAATATCACTGGGAACCAAAGCAAGGGATTAAAAACTTAACTACCAAGGAAGCAGAAGAGATTCAAGGGAAAAACTTCAACCACGCTACACAGGATTTATATGAAGCGATTGAAAAAGGTGATTACCCAGAGTGGGAGCTATTAGTTCAAATTATGGAGGACGGGCCTCACCCAGAGCTAGATTTCGATCCACTTGATGACACAAAGCTCTGGCCTAATGATCAATTCCCATGGCTCCCAGTTGGACGCATGGTATTAAATAAAAATCCTGAAAACTTCTTTAATGAAGTAGAACAGGTTGCATTTGGTACAGGGGTTCTTGTTGATGGATTGGATTTCTCGGATGACAAAATGCTGCAAGGACGTACATTCTCTTATTCAGATACACAACGCTACCGCGTAGGGGCAAACTATTTACAATTGCCGATTAACGCTGCTAAAAAGCGTGTTGCAACCAATCAGGAAGGCGGCCAATTGCGTTACTATAACGATAAAGCCCCTGGTCAAAATCCACATATTAACTACGAGCCTTCCAGCATGGGTGGTTTAAAGGAAGCCGAGCAGACGGGAAAAGAATATACGCCTAATATCGAAGGCAACCTTGTTCGCGAATCGATTGATCGCAACGATAATACAAAACAAGCTGGCGAAACATACCGTAATTTCGAGCAATGGGAAAAAGACGAGCTCATTAGCAATCTTGTAAATGACTTAGTAATTTGCCCGAAAGATATCCAAGATAAAATGATTGCCCTCGCTGAACAAGCCGATGAAGAGTATGGTCGCCGTTTACGTGAAGGCATCGCTGAAAAAACAGAAATGATGAAAAAAGAGGATCCAAACTTCAGCCCACGTCCACTTGGTGCTAAAAATGCCGATGAAGCTGTGGATGATGCTGTCAACAAAGGTCACGAAGCAGATCCTTATTAATGTGAAGTCGAAAGCCCGTGAATAGAAGAATTCACGGGCTTTTCTCGTTAAATAGACATTCATCATAGGGCTTTTCGATAATTACGTTTCCCATCATACGTATAAAGCACCGGTTTGTTTTCCACATACGTTTCTATATGAATTGGGCGTCCCCATAATTGATAAATATAAGGTAAAACATGCTCTAAGTAATGTGGGTCCAACTCCATTCCCTCGAAACCATGCTTCAAATACAGCTCGCCATTTCGTAAGTAATCACCATTGTCTACAACAATATAAGGGAATCCTCCGTTAACACGCATGGATACGAGCTGGTCTCTTACATTTCGGTAATCCTTATCCGTAATTTTGTAATCTGTCCCCTTCTTCTCAAACAGATACATATCCTCTTGTTCCACCAGCTCTTTTGTTAAATAGTTTCGGATAAAGGAAATATCGGATTCGATTTCACGAACTTCGAAGATTTTTTCCCTTCCAGAGCCTGGCTTTACGCCCATTTTAATCATTTCTTCTGTCGGATTATCGTAGCGTCTTTCAATATCCTCAAAGATTTTAAGACCCAAATAATATGGATTGATGGATGTCTTTGAGGGCTGAACGACACCTGCGTTTAGTTTTGCATACTCGATTGTTTCATCTGTTGTAAGGTTAAGCTCTCTCATGATACGTTGATGCCAATATGAGGCCCAGCCTTCGTTCATAATTTTCGTTTCTAATTGCGGCCAGAAATACAGCATCTCTTCGCGCATCATCGTTAAAATATCACGCTGCCATTCTTCAAGCTCACGGCTGTGCATCTCTATAAATAGAAGCAGATCCTTTTCAGGCTTAGGCGGAAACTTTTTCCGCTTAAATCGAACCGCCGATTTTGTCTCCTCTTTTTTATCTAAAGCCCATAAATCATCATACGGCGATTTTGGAGCAATGTTTTCATCCTCTTCAATTTCATCTTCATATTCTAGTAATTTTGGTCTTACCAGCGAAGGATCAATATGCTCCTGAATCGCTAAAATTGCATCCAAGAATTGTTCTACTTCCTCTTTACCATAAAGGCGTTCGTAACTTGCAATTCGGTCTGCGGTTGCCGTCATGCTTTCAACCATATCACGTCTTGTATTGGAGAAACGTACATTATTTTTGAAAAAATCACAATGTGCCAATACATGTGCAATAATCAATTTATTTTGAGTCAAAGTATTGGTATCCAGTAAAAATGCATAGCAGGGATTCGAGTTAATAACTAATTCATAAATTTGGCTTAGGCCTAAATCATATTGCAGCTTCATTTTATGAAATTGTTTTCCAAAGCTCCAATGTGAAAAACGTGTCGGCATTCCATATGCACCTATGGTATAGATAATTTCTGCTGGACAAATTTCATAATGCATTGGAAAGAAATCCAGGCCAAACCCTATGGCAATTTCATTTATGTCCTCAATTGCTTTATGAAGCTCTTTTTCCACCTTTTCTCCCCCCAATAGAAAAACACGATTTTCACCATTAAGGGAATATCGATGTTTTTCGTATATTGATTTTGAAGAATATGAATGGCCATCAAATGTAGAAGGTTCTAGGATGCGTCCATTCCTTGACCTAATTTTGTTTCCAACTGCAATGTAACCAAGCTATCCTGCTACTATCGGAATTTTCTTAAACCGTTGTCTCATCATGTTTTTGGAAAAAGCTTTTCAATGTATCATATACATCCTTCTTCTGTCTGATCACATAATGACGGAATTTAGGATTATCAATCTTTTTAAAGGTTGACATGAGGGAGGAATAGCGATTATTTGGATTTACCTCCCCATACCCAAACATACTAGATACCTCTATCAGTTCATTTACTAGCCTTAAGCATTTCTCATTATCAGTTGAAAAATTTTCTCCGTCCGAGAAATGCACTGGGTAAATATTGTACCGAATTGGATTGTATTTTTGCTCAATCAATTCTAAAGCTTTCGAATAAGCAGATGAACAAATCGTTCCTCCACTTTCCCCTTTCGTGAAGAACTCTTCCTCCGTCACTACTTTCGCTTCTGTATGATGGGCTATAAATTCAATCTCAACAGTTTTGTACTTTGTCCGTAAAAACCTGGTCATCCAGAAGAAAAAACTCCTTGCACAAAACTTTTCAAAATTCCCCATCGAACCACTGGTATCCATCATGGCAAGAACAACTGCCTTCGTTTCAGGCTTAGTTACTTCATCCCACGTTTTAAATCGTAAATCATCATTGTGAATAGGAGTAATTTCTGCCTTGCCTTTCATCGCATTTCGCTTTATCGCTGTTAAAATCGTTCTTTTCTTATCGATATTCCCCATAAGCCCTTTTTTACGGATATCATTGAATTCAATCTTTTCCGTTGAAATATCTGCCGTTTCTTTTCTCTGCAAATTAGGAAGCTCCAACTCTTTGAATAGCATACTCTGTACATCTTCCAAGCTTACTTCAGCTTCATAAAAATCATCGCCTGGCTGGTCCCCAGCTTTTTTCCCTTGACCCTGTGCCTGCTGATTACCTGGCTTTCCATCACGGGCAACCACATCTCCAACTTTACTATCGCCTTGCCCTTGACCAACATGTTTTGATTTCCCATAGTTATAGCGGATTTTATACTCATCTAATGAACGAATTGGTATTTTAATAACCTCTTTGCCATTAGACATGATTATACTTTCTTCACTAATCAGGTCTGGCAAGTTATTTTTAATTGCATCCTTTACTTTATCCATATGTCGTTGTTGATCTTGGTACCCTTTACGATGGAGTGACCAATTTTCCTGAGAGACGACAAAGTTTCGATTCTGATTTTCACTCATGTTATCCTCACCCATCTTTACTAAAGTTTCACTTTCGAAATTCAACGAAAATCACTTTTCTTATAATATGCGAATTTTCTGACAAATTGCACTGCTTTACTCAAGAATTTACTCTTTCATGAAAAATATTCTCATACTCAACCTTTATCTCCTAATACACCCTATGCTAGGTGAAGATAAAAAAATGAGTGTCCTAAATTTTATGGACACTCCTTCGAATATATTCCTTCTATTATCTATCTATTTAATAAACTTCCTACATATCTTAATAATTCGTTGGCTGAATTCGAGTCATAGCCATGCTCATCAATCAATCTTGCAACAACCTCATTAATCTTTTTAAGCTGTGATTCATCTGGTGTTTTAGAGGAAGTTGTAATCTTCACCACATCTTTCAAATCGGCAAACAGTTTCTTCTGGATGGCTTCTCTTAATCTTTCATGAGAATTATAGTCGAATCGTTTTCCTTTACGAGCAAACGCAGAAAGTCTGATTAAAATTTCTTCGCGGAATGCGCGTTTTGCATTTTCAGAAATGCCAATTTGTTCTTCAATCGAACGCATCAGTTTTTCATCAGGATTCATTTCTTCCCCTGTAATTGGGTCACGGAGCTTGTTTTTATTGCAAAATGCTTCAACATTATCAAGGTAATTATTCATTAAATGCTTAGCAGACTCTTCATAGGAGTAAACAAATGCCTTTTGCACTTCATTTTTCGCAATTTCATCATATTCTTTTCTTGCTATTGCAATGTAATTCATATACTTTTCGCGATCTTCATCTGAAATCGATGCATGCTGGTCAAGTCCCTCTTTTAAAGAACGCAACACATCCAATGCATTGATTGAAGGGACTTCCTTACGAATAATAGCAGAGGAAATTCGATTAATTACATAACGAGGGTCTATACCGTGCATACCTTCGTTTTGATATTCTTTCTTCAATTCCTCAACATCTACCGAATTGAACCCTTCCACACTCTCGCCATCGTAAAGTCGCATTTTCTTAACTAAATCGATGCCTTGCTTTTTTGGAATCTCTAATCTTGTCAATACAGAGAAGATGGCAGCTGCCCTTAATGCATGTGGCGCAATATGAACATGGGCCATATCACTTTCGCTAATCATTTTCGCGTAAATACGTTCTTCCTCACTAACCTTTAAGTTGTAAGGAATCGGCATGACGATAATACGTGAATGCAATGCCTCATTCTTTTTGTTCGAAATAAATGTACGATACTCGGTTTCATTGGTATGGGCAACAATGAGCTCGTTGTCGGTATACTCATGTACCCAAATTATCAG
>DAMDNS010000088.1:0-8570 GCA_032083605.1 Ureibacillus sp. | reverse complement strand
AACTGAATGACATTTTTGTAAATTTATAGTAAGATGAAAAGTGAATGAATATTCATTAATGGGGTAGGGGGAGAGTTTATGTTGAATAATGAGACAATTATTGTTACAGGTGGTTCTAGCGGGATGGGACTTGCTATGGCCAAGCAGTTTGTTAAAGAAGGGGCTAATGTTGTTATAACTGGACGTGATAGAGAGCGCTTACAAAATGCGAAAAATGAAATTTTGGAATTTGGGAGTAATGTTGACATATTCCAAATGGACGTACGCGAAATAGATCATGTAAAGGCAATGGTGCAGTTTACTGTGGAGAAATTCGGTAAGATCGATGGGTTGGTTAACAATGCGGCCGGGAATTTTATTGTGGCAGCGGAGAAGCTTTCACCGAATGGCTGGAAGGCAGTAATTGATATTGTTTTAAATGGTACGTTCTATTGCACATCCGAGGTAGGGAAGTATTGGATTGAAAATGGAATCAAGGGGAAAATCGTGAATATGGTCGCTACATATGCTTGGGGTGCTGGTGCTGGTGTAGTTCATTCAGCTGCTGCAAAAGCTGGAGTACTGTCATTAACTCGGACTTTGGCTGTTGAATGGGGACATCAGTATGGAATTCGGGTAAATGCAATTGCTCCTGGTCCAATCGAAAGAACTGGTGGAGCAGGGAAGCTTTGGGAATCGGAGGAACAAGCGAAGCTCACATTAAACTCGGTACCGTTAAAACGACTGGGCACTCCTGAAGAAATTGCGAACCTCGCTACATTTATTATGTCCGACAAGGCTTCATATATGAATGGTGAATGCGTCACGTTAGATGGCGGGCAATGGTTAAATCAATTCCCGTTTTAAAATATCCTTTGCGGCGGCTAGAATCACAAAGCCCGCCGCTTTTTATTTTCAATCTAAGCAATTTGCTTCTTAATGCTCCTGCCTGCCACTTCAATCACAAGCTTTTAAGTGCTTAAGAAAATCTTGGCATTTCAATTAATTTTAATACAGAATTACTGACCCATAATAGTTGCATACTAATCACACATTTCTAATGTCGTGAATATGGGAGGTGTAATTATGGGGATGTGGACAATACCGACAATTATTGCTGGTATAGTAATTGTTGCTGTATCTTACTTTCTTACGGCTGGCGTTATGAAAAAGACGAGACACCGTGAATCAGCTACTGACGTACCGATTAGTAAAATTGTCAGAGATCATCCAGTAGCGATGAACCCGATCATTATCATGTATATTATTTTCGGGCTATTTACTGGAATTATTATCTTTTATTATTGGTCAATTTATGGCTATTAGTATGTGAAGCCTTAAAAGAAATCATCCTTCTACTCGAAAATACGGTCCCATATCATGGTCAATTGTGAACAAATTGTGATATGATATAAGGAGAGTGTAGTTTCCCTGTTTAGAAAGTTATTGACAGGCAAAGGAGTAGAAGGTCATGATTTCAACAAATACACGAGCATTATTAGATACACCAATTAGTGACTTTATTATTTCGTCAGAAAAAGTTGCACATGTTCAAATTGGCAATAGTGCAGAGCATGCTTTACTCGTCTTAACAAAAACAGGTTATTCTTCTGTACCGGTGTTGGATATAAAGTATCGCTTACATGGTCTTTTGAGCAGTAAAATGATCACAGAATCCATTTTAGGATTAGAACGAATTGAATACGAAAAATTGGTGAATATCAAAGTTGATGATTGCATGGAACGAGATGTTACGTATTTAAAGATCACGGATACGTTCCAAAAAGCATTAGATTTAGTCATTAACCATGCCTTTTTATGTGTGGTTGATGATGATGGAACTTTTGTTGGGATTTTAACTCGTCGTGTTATTTTAAAGCAGTTAAAAAAATATATTTATCAAGTTGAAGATTAATAGAATTAAAGAATTGAATGATAGCTTAAGACTCGACAAAATCCTCAAGCAAGGGTTTTGTCGTTTTTTACAATAAGCCATATTTTAGGGGGAGTTAGATGACTGCGACAGAAGCGGAAATCATTAAAATATTAGCCGAAGAGAAAAATATGAGAAAAGCAGCAGAACGATTGTTCCTTACTCAACCAGCCCTCTCCCAAAGACTTCAATCCATTGAAAAGGATTGGGGTGCACAGCTTTTTATTCGCTCACAAAAAGGTCTAACTCCAACACCGGCAGGAGAGTTAGTTATCCAATATGCAAATGAAACAATTATTCGAAAAGAACAAATTTTTGACACGATTCAAGCGTTAAACTCGAAGGTTCATGGGACATTGAAGATTGCATGTGCTTCAATTGTTGGGCAAAATTGGCTTCCAAAAGTGTTGAAGGAGTTTGTCACAATCTATCCGGATGCAAAAATTTCCCTGATTACAGGCTGGAGCTCTGAAATCGTGAAAGCATTGTACGAAGGGGAGGCTCATGTTGGGATTGTCCGTGGACAAGTGGAATGGAAAGGGAAGAAGGTTCATTTATTTAGGGATATGATGTACCTGGTGGATAAGGAAATCGAGAAAATTGATGATATCTTAACGACGAACAGACCCTTTATTCAATTTAAAAGCGATTCCAATTATTATCAGGAGATCCAGCTTTGGTGGCAGCGGCATTTCTCTTCTAATCCGAAGCGGCAGATCATCGTTGACCAAATTGAGACCTGTAAACAAATGGCCATGAATGGGATTGGTTATGCAATATTGCCGTCGATTACATTAAACGGGGAAGAGGAAGTAAACAAAATCCCATTAACTCATAGTGAAAAGGATACTGGGTTAACACGAGATACTTGGTTGATTGGATATGATGCTTCCTTTGAGTTAAGACAAGTCTCTGCCTTTTTGGATGTGGTGACTCAGCATGCTAGCTGCCTTTATGATTATACGAAATGATGCATATTTATATAGAAAGTAAATCATTGTACGTGCTATTAATTAGAAAATTTAGTACAATCAAATATGTGAGTAAATTTTACATAGATAAGGAGATTTGACAATGACTAACAAACTAAGTGCACAAGAAATTATTCAATTTATCTCAGATGCAAAAAAGGTAACACCTGTAAAAGTGTATGTTAAAGGTGAGGGTGTTGCTTCTTTATCATATGGTGAGAATTCTAAGGTTTTTGGTGAAGGAAATAGCGCGGTTGTTTTCGGTGAATGGAACGAAATCGAAGCTAGCCTAAAAGAATATGGTACAAAAATTGAGGATTACGTGGTAGAAAATGATCGCCGTAATTCTGGTGTTCCATTACTAGATTTAAAGCATCAAAATGCTCGTATCGAGCCAGGTGCAATCATTCGTGACCAAGTAACAATTGGTGACAATGCCGTTATTATGATGGGTGCTATTATTAACATCGGTGCTGAAATCGGCGAAAAAACGATGATCGATATGGGTGCTGTATTAGGCGGACGTGCTACTGTAGGTAAAAACTGCCATATTGGTGCTGGAACTGTGCTTGCTGGAGTTATCGAGCCACCATCAGCTACACCAGTTATTATTGAAGATGATGTAGTAATTGGTGCCAATGCGGTTGTATTAGAAGGTGTACGTGTTGGCCAAGGTGCTGTAGTCGCAGCAGGTGCCATCGTAATTAGCGATGTAGAGCCATACACAGTTGTAGGTGGAGTACCTGCACGCGTATTAAAGCAATTAGATGAGAAAACAAAATCTAAAACTGAAATTATCGATGCTCTAAGAAATATATAAGAGGGTGTTATGATGGATACACTTATTCAAATTCGCAGAGAGCTGCATCAAATACCTGAGCTAGGTTTTCAAGAATTTAAAACGCAAAGGTATTTGCTCGATAAGATCTCTCGATTTCCACAACAGCATTTAAGTGTTACGACCTGGGAAACGGGTATTGTGGTGAAGATTGAAGGGAGTAATCCATCTAAAACAATTGGTTGGCGTTCTGATATCGATGGTTTGCCTATTGTTGAAGAAACCGGTTTACCTTTTTCATCTACCCATGAAGGCAATATGCATGCTTGTGGGCATGATTGTCATATGACGATTACACTCGGCTTAGTAGAGGCATTGGCAACTGTACAACCCAAACAAAATGTAGTGATCTATTTCCAGCCCGCAGAAGAAGGACCAGGTGGAGCAGAGCCGATGCTAAATTGGCTGCAGGCTGAAAGACCGGACCTTTTACCGGATGAAATCTACGCATTGCATATAGCGCCGGAATATCCGGTTGGGACTGTGGCAACACGGCCAGGATTATTATTTGCGAATACATCGGAGCTTTTTATCGATTTGAAAGGCTTGGGTGGACATGCTGCATACCCTCATAAAACGAGGGATATGACAGTAGCTGCTGCTAATTTAATTGTGCAATTGCAAACGATTGTTAGTCGCAATGTAAATCCAATGGATAGTGCAGTAGTGACGATCGGGAAACTGACTTCAGGAACTGTTCAAAATATTATTGCTGAAAATGCAAGATTGGAAGGCACAATCCGAACACTGAATGCCGAGGCAATGGCCGATGTGAAAAAACGAATTGAAGCAATTTGTGCTGGAATCGAAGCTTCGTTTGAATGTGAAATTCAGATCGATTATGGCTCAATGTATTATGAGGTTAATAATGACCCTGAATGTGCTAAGAAATTACTGAATTTTGCTGAAAAGTTTGATGGTACAACGGCTTATGAATGTCCAGCTGCCATGACTGGTGAGGATTTTGGCTACTTCCTAAAAGGAATTCCAGGAGCTATGTTCTGGACAGGCGCTAATTCTGAGTATGGCTTGCACCATGCTAAAATTACCCCTGATGAGGAGCTATTATCCTTGAATGCCAAGTTTGTGGAGCAATTTATAAGAAGTTTATAATGAAAAATGGAAATGCCTTGTTAAAGAGGACATTTCCATTTTTTTTAGGGAAAAATTATAAGATCTTCTTTTTTCCCCATAAGCGAAACTCAGGCTAATTCTTTAGCCTTTAAGAGATTAGCCAGGTTTCAAATTATTTAGTTTCAGTTGTTGGATGCATCAGTTGTGGAGCTTTTTTCTGTGTCCATCCTAAGGCCAATCCAAAACAACCTAGTAAAATAACGGCTCCAAATATAAATGGAATCGATAAATGCCATTCTAATAAAACACCGGCAAGTGCAGGACCAATCATGTTTCCTAAACTCATATAGGCATTATTCATACCAGCTGCATAGCCTTGCTCGTTCCCGGCAAATTTTGAAATCAATGTATTGACAGCAGGGCGAATAAATACCCCCGCAATTTGGAATAGTGTTGCAACAGTTAGGATGACGAAGAATCCACTAACATAGATCATTAAAATCATTGACATGGCAGCAACCAGTAAGTTAACTAAAATTACCTTCATCTCGCCAAAACGTCTAAATAATTTATCAATGATAAACATTTGAAGAACCACACCAGCAAATCCGCCTACTGTAATTACAATGGCAATATCCGTTGCTGTATAGTCAAATTTATAGGTTAAGAACATCGATAAGGTTGACTGGAAGTTGGAAATCCCAAAGTTAAACGTAAATACTACAATTAGTATAACAAAATAAGGAGTTTTAACCGAACGAACCATTTGTTTTAAAATATTCTCGCGAGGTGGTGCGTTTACTGCTTCCTTTGCCTGTGGTTTAATCTTTGGCAAAACAATGAAAGAAAGAAGAGCAGCAACTAAAGCCACAACACCAGCTAAAAAGAAAGGAAAATGGATATTGACTTTAGCTAAAAATCCGCCTAATCCAGGTCCAATCATAAATCCTAGAGAGATGGCCGCCCCGATCAATCCCATCCCTTTTCCGCGTTCTTCAATTGTTGTAATATCAGCAACATAGGCCATAACTGTCGTCATAATAAAAGCAGCGCCGAACCCACTTAAAAAACGACCTAAGTATAATATCCACACTTCATTAGCAAGTCCGAAAATGATTTGTGAAACTCCGTAGACAATCAGTCCACCTATGATGAATAATTTGCGTCCGTAGCGATCTGATAGGCTTCCAGCAAGTGGCGAAAATAAAAACTGTGCGAATGCAAAAACTGCAATTAACGAACCGTAAACTTCTCCGCCTACACCGAAGTTCTTTAAATAGGTGGGTAATACAGGAATAATGATTCCTACTCCGCCCATGGTTATAAACATATTGAGCATCAAAATCGTTAAGGCTATTTTTTTCTTTTTCTGTGACATTGCAGTCCACCTTTCCCCTTATAAATCCCCCAATGAGAAAATATTTCGTAACTAAAAGCTTATCATATTGTATATGGATTAACTACATTTAAATAGTGGCCTTTAGGCTGATATTTGATAGAAATGGAGCGCTGGGAAATTAATTTTAGAGACGGCCCTTTTGTTGCCCGATGTGACCACATCATTTTCACAACAATATGAAAAGGGCACCCAGTAATTTCACTTACTGGATACCACAAAATTTAATGTATACTCATTTTAAATTCCAGGAAGTATTCGTTATATTTTCCTAACCATTGGAGACCAAGGTTTTCGTAAACTTCTAACTTATCGCGAAGGTCTTCATCCGGATAGAAGCGTTCATCTTCTACTACTTCTGGATCCATTAATTCCATTGCGGCACCATTTGGTGTGGAATATCCTACATAATCATTATTTTGTGCAGAATTTTCTGCATCCAGCATGAAGTTTATGAATGCATGAGCACCATCTATATTAGCTGCTGTTTTTGGAATAACAAAGCTATCAAACCATAGATTGGAGCCCTCCTCCGGCACCGCGAAATCGAGCTCTTCGTTTTCCCACATCATATCGGCAGCCTGTCCAGACCACGTAAGTGCCACTGTTGCTTCGTTATTAATCATAAGCGGCGTAATTTCATCTCCGATAATGGCTTTAATATTAGGTGAAAGGGAGATTAATTTATCTGTCGCTTTACGAAGAAGATCCTCATCTTTGGCATTAAGCGATTCACCTAAAGAGTTAAGCCCCATTCCCATCACTTCTCGAGCTCCGTCAACTAAGAAGACTTTTCCTTTAAGGGATGGGTCCCAAAGATCTTCCCAGGATGTGAAGGTTAAATCATCATCAACTAAGCTTGGGTTGTAAACAATTCCAACTGTTCCCCAGAAATAGGGGATCGTATATTCATTGCCAGGGTCAAAGGGCAAATCCAAGAAATAAGGATCGATATTTTTCAAATTTGGCAGCTTTGAGTGATCAATCGGCAAAAGCAGATCCTTTTCCTTCATCATTTCGACCATATATTCGGATGGTACGGCGATATCATAAGCCGAGCCGCCTTGTTCGACCTTTGTCATCATCGCTTCGTTTGAATCGAAGGTTTCGTAAATAACTTTAGTACCTGTTTCTTTGGTGAATTGATCAACCAGATCTGGATCGATATATTCGCCCCAGTTATAAACTGTAATTGTATCCTTGCTGCCGGCAGAGCCCGCTGTTTCTAAACGGTCTGCAAAGAAGAATAGAAGGGCACAGACAACTATGATGGCAATAGTGGATTGAACTAATGATTTCATCGTTGAACCTCCCCACGATCGTGTTTTGCACGATTTGTAACAAAGTAATACCCAATGACAACTAAAACAGTGACAAAGAATACAAGGCCTGAAATAGCGTTAACCGTCAGAGAAATCCCCGTTCTGGCCATTGAATAAATTTCAATGGATAAAGTAGAAAAACCGTTCCCAGTAACAAAAAATGTAACAGCAAAATCATCTAATGAATAGGTTAAGGCTAAGAAGAACCCTGCAAAGATGCCAGGCTGAATATAAGGTAGAATTACACGAGTTAATACATCCCGTCTCGAAGCTCCTAAATCCCGTGCGGCATCGATTAAAGAAGTATTCATTTCCAAAAGCTTTGGCAAAACCATGAGCACTACGATTGGAATACTAAAGGCAACATGTGAAACCAATACAGAGGTAAAACCTAATTTAACTCCGATCATGGTAAATAAAATCAAGAAGCTTGCCCCAATCACAACATCCGGGCTAACAATTAACACATTGTTTAAAGAAAGTAATGTGTTGCGCATTTTTTTATCTTTGATCGAAACAATTCCTATGGCACCCAGAGTACCGATAATTGTAGCGATTAATCCAGATAAAAGGGCGATTATAACCGTATTTATGAGAATAATAAGGAGTCGCGAATCTTCAAATACGGCCTTGTAATGCTCCATAGTGAACGATTCGAAGCTATTCATGGAGCCTCCGCTATTAAATGAATAAAAGATTAAATAAAAGATTGGTGCATATAGCACAACAAAAACAAGCAATAAATAGATTTTTGAGGCAGTTGATAATTTTTTCATTATGCACGGCCTCCCTTCTTCTGACCTGTAAGGAACATGATAATGACCATAATGATAATTAAGAATACTGCAATGGTAGCACCCATCCCCCAGTTTTGTGAAACGAGGAATTGCTGTTCAATGGCTGTTCCTAAAGTAATCACTTGGTTACCGGCGATTAAACGGGTAATCATGAATAATGAAAGTGCCGGAATGAAGGTAACCTGAATCCCGGACTTTACACCGTCAATCGTCAAAGGAAAAATAACTCGGCGGAAAGTGGTAAAACTAGATGCCCCTAA
>DAMDNS010000087.1:0-8600 GCA_032083605.1 Ureibacillus sp. | reverse complement strand
TTATGCACTTTTACGATATTTGCACTCGTAGGAATAGGACTAGCTGCTAAAATGTCTTCTCCGGATAGTGCATTGATCATACTCGACTTACCAGCAGAAAAATGCCCTGCAAATCCGATGACATACTCTTTTTGCAGCAGTTTTCTTGCAAATAAATGAAGCTTCTCCATTCGTTCCGTATCTTCATTATTTTTATAGATTATGTATTGTATCGCTGATTGCTGTAATAATTCCTGTAATTTATCTTCAAAAGAACCCATGCAAATAAATACCCCTTTGCCTCATGTTTGTCACAATTATATACTATTATGATTAAATAATAAAATGCGCAAAAAAGAAAGGATGAAGGAGAAAATTTTTTTAATATAAAATATTTATAGAGAAGGTTTATAGAGGACCCTTGTGGAATAAAGGATGGGGTTAGTTTTTTGAAAAGTTTTTATGATTTAATAGTTTTCTTGACTACATAAGTGCCAATTCCAGCATAAATAACAATAGTTGCTCCTACAAATAAGTAAACCATTTTTCTCCTCCTATAATGAGAATCATTTTCATTCATTATAATGCACAATAAAAAAACCCACAAGCTTTTATGAAAACGGGTACAATGGTATAGAGTGGTATTATTTTACATGTACTAATGTACTAGAATCATGGTAAGATGGAAAAAAGTCGAAAAAGGGGTGATTCTATGAATAATTCACAGCATATACAAACCATTCTAAATGGTTCAATCAGTTCGTTAAAAAGCATCTTGCCAATGGATTTGAATATTCAATCCCCTTCTATTCTAACGGAGCCATTCATTCAACAGGAAATGGGCGTTCTAATCGGGCTAATTGGTGATATAAAAGGAAGAATTATCATCGATAGTACTTCTTCAGTGTTCAGTGCCATCGGGGCGAAAATGTTTGGCATGGCACTTGAAGGCGAAATGTTGGAGTCCTTCACTGGCGAACTCGGAAATATGTTTGCTGGCAATCTTTGTACCCATGTAGGGCAACAATCTCTAAATGTAGACATAACTCCCCCAACAGTCATGGTGGGAAATACAAAACTATTTGGATTTGAAAAAGCCTTCAAACTGCCGACAATTATCGACGAAGTTGGGACCCTTACAATTCTATTCACGATCGACCAAGAATAGTCACCCATTACATACTAAATTCAATGTAATTATTGGTACATAGAAGTTAGAAATTCAGGGCTGCATCTTGGACTATTGTCTCATCCGTGGATCACGATTCTAGGACTGGCTTTGAAACTTTAAATTGAAATATTTTGGCTTAAGAGCACGCTAAACTTGATGTTTTGCGTGTTTTTTTGTTGTTTGGAGCTCTGGGGTGGTTTTGATGGAAGTGAGTGCAGCTTTACGAGGCGAGGGGCATGTTTTGGGGCAGGTTTGTTTGTACTTCATGTGTGATTTCGACCACTTTACGGGCGGGTTTTTCATTTTGGGGTGGATTTCTTCTCTTTACGTGTGATTTTCATGCTTACGTGCGGCTTTGACCACCTTACGTGCGGCTTATTCACTTTTTCGGGCTGGTTTCTTCACTAAGCGTTAATCAGAACTTGGTCAATCTAAAGTCACTCATAAAGTGCTTCATCTCACATATGATGCACTTATTCATCACAAAACGCCCTCCTAAAGTGCCTCATCTCACTCATGAAGCACTTCTCAATTAAAATTTGCCTCCCTAAAGTGCTTTATCTCACCCATGATGCACTTCCTCAACAAAAATCGCCTCCCTAAAGTGCCTCATCTCACCCATGATGCACTTCCTCAACAAAAATAGCCTCCCTAAAGTGCTTCATCTCACCCATGATGCACTTCCTCAACAAAAATTGTCTCCCTAAAGTGCCTCATCCCGCCCATGATGCATTTCCTCAACAAAAATCGCCTCCCTAAAGTGCCTCATCTCACTCATGATGCACTTCTCAATCAAAAATTGCCTCCCTAAAGTGCCTCATTCCGCCTATGATGCACTTCTCAATCAAAAATAGGCACCCTAAAGTGCTTCATCTCTCCCATGATGCATTTCCTCAACAAAAATAGCCTCCCTAAAGTGCTTCATCTCACCCATGATGCACTTCCTCAACAAAAATCGACTCCCTAAAGTGCTTCATCCCGCCCATGATGCTCTTCTCAATCAAAAATCGCCTCCCTAAAGTGCTTCATCTCTCCCATGATGCATTTCCTCAACAAAAATTGCCTCCCTAAAGTGCTTCATCTCACCCATGATGCATTTCCTCAACAAAAATTGCCTCACTAAAGTGCCTCATCCCGCCTATGATGCACTTCTCAATCAAAAATAGGCACCCTAAAATGCTTCATCTCTCCTATGATGCACTTCCTCAACAAAAATAGCCTCCCTAAAGTGCTTCATCCAGCCCATGATGCACTTCTCAACCCAAAACAGCAGCTCAAAATTACTTCATCTAACACACCGTTACTCCAAAGCCACTATTAAGACAATCTAAGTTCTTTCACTCACTAATCGCTCTCTATTTCTAAAGGAAATCCTCAAACCAAATAGCATCATCTCTTCCATTTCTCACTACCCAACTAAGATTGAACCCGCTACATAAAAAACAAGAAACTATTCCACACATGTAACTTAAATATTTAGTTCAATTACATCGCAAAGTTTCCCATACCCATTCTAATCATTACAAAAGACTGCAAATAACAACTTACATCAATATGGCAATATAACCATGAGTCAAAAAGAACATCCCCAACAATCGAAATTAACGAATCACGAAATTTCATCCAACGATATCGTCTATTTAAAGGCACCTTCCACGTTTCTCGGTCAACTCGAATTCTTTTCTTCTCCTCTATATAACTATCTCAACTTAAACAGTAATTCCATTTACACACTTAATGACCAGCATTAGGTAAAAAGTCGTTGTAAATTATACCTTCACATTAAGTTCACATTTTGGGGAGATAACTGTGATTTTTCTCACATCATGGGTTATTGAATTTTTATATGATTTGTTTGTAAATTACTTAACACTTATTTCTTCACCTAGGAGGGAGAATTATGGCAAACCACAAAAAAACGTCAGATGATAATTTAAAAGGTACACTTTATGCGACTTTTGGCATTGGAATTATCATTATTGTCGTTTGGGCAATTTGCTTCAATTTATTCATTGATCGCTTTTAACAAATCTTACTAATTCTCTAGGAGGGAATCATATGCACATACACAAGTATGAGAAATGGTGGCTTGTCTTCGGAACAACTACACTTATTTCATTCTTAATAATAATCGGTGTGAGCGCATTTCATGCAGGGGCACACCCGAATAACTCAAAATGGACAATCGACTATGAAAAGGTAGATGAGATTGCTCCATTTGACAACCCAGGTGTTCATAAAGTTGAAGGAAAAGACTGGGATTATGAAGTGGTTTTAGTCGCTTCTGCATTTAGCTACAATCCAATGGAAATCGAACTTCCAGTTGGATCAAAAGTAAAATTCATTGCTACAACTAAAGACGTTATTCACGGCTTTGAGGTTGCAGGAACAAATATTAACATGATGCTGGAACCTGGATATGTTTCAGAATTAGTAACTACAGTAGATAAAGTCGGCGAATTTACAATCGTATGTAATGAATACTGTGGTATGGGTCACGCAATGATGTATTCTACGTTAAAGGTGGTGGACGCTGATGACAACAGCAGTCACTAATAAAGAAGCGAAACAAGTTAAAGAATCAAAAATTGAAAAAGTAAAATCTACTTTATCACCAAAAGAAAATTTACTTAAAGTTGATCGTAGAGATGCAAAATTAGCTTTAGCACATATGTATGTTGCATTTACTGCCCTATTAGTCGGTGGTCTTGCCGGTCTTTTACAAGTATTCGTACGTTCCGGTGCATTCGAACTGCCATTCGGAATTGGCTATTATCAAGTATTAACTGTACATGGAGTTTTATTAGGACTTATTCTTACAACATATTTCATTATGGGATTCCAATTGGCTGCAGTAAGTCGTACAGCAGGTCCCCTTTCCAGCACACAACGTAAATTAGGTTGGATTGGTTTCTGGTTAATGGTTGTTGGTACAGTAGCTGCTGCTACAATGGTACTTTTAAATGAAGCTTCTGTTCTATATACATTCTATGCCCCACTTCAAGCACACTGGATCTTTTATGCGGGTCTTGCATTAGTTGTTGTTGGTTCATGGATTGAAGGATTATCTCAAATTATGCGCTATGCACAATGGCGTAAAGAAAATAAAGGTCAAACTTCACCACTTTTAGCTTTCATGGCTGTGGTAAATAACTTGATGTGGTTTGTAGCCTCTTTAGGGGTTGCCGTTGAAGTATTATTCCAATTGCTTCCATGGTCTTTAGGTTTAGTCGAACGTATCGATGTATTATTATCTCGTACATTATTCTGGTATTTTGGTCACGCTCTTGTGTATTTTTGGTTACTGCCTGCTTACATGGTGTGGTATGTGGTAATTCCGAAAGTAATCGGTGGAAAACTATTCTCTGATGCATTAGCAAGACTTTCATTTATGTTATTCCTGCTATTCTCTGTACCTGTTGGTGTTCACCACCAATTAACCGAGCCAGGTATTGATGGTTTCTGGAAATTCTTACAGGTTGTGTTAACATTCTTTGTAATCGTACCGTCTCTTATGACTGCCTTCTCTATGTTCGCTACATTTGAGTTACGTGGACGTGAATTAGGTGGAAAAGGTGTATTAGGCTGGTTTAAACAATTACCTTGGAAAGATTGCCGCTTCTTGGTACCATTCATCGGTATGGTTGCCTTCATCCCTGGTGGTGCTGGTGGTATTGTCAATGCTTCCTATCAAATGAACCAATTAATTCATAATACAATTTGGGTTACAGGTCACTTCCATTTAACAGTGGCTACAGCTGTTGTATTAACTTACTTTGGGGCAGCTTTCTGGCTAATCCCCCACTTAACAGGTCGCAAGCTGACTGAAAATATGAATAGTCTTGCAAACACTGCAGGTATTCTATGGGCTGTTGGTATGTTCATCATGTCAGGTGCAATGCATATTGCTGGGTTACTTGGTGCACCACGTCGTTCTGAATACTCTACTTATGGCGGATCCGAGCAAGCGGCGGAATGGATTACGTATCAATTTGCACAAGCAATTGGCGGTACGATTTTATTCATCTCTATTTTAGTGATCATTGGTGTGGTTATTAACTTAATCTGGTTCGCTCCTAAAGGGGACGAAGAATTCCCTGTTGCAGAAGCTGCTGCAGGTGGCGGCAAAACACCGGCCATTCTTGAAAACTTTAAAGTATGGGGCGTAATCTTGGTTGCCTTAATCTTAATTGCTTATACGTTCCCGATTTTCGATATTATTAACAATTCACCGGTTGGTTCAACTGGATATAAATTCTGGTAACAAACTTAAATAAATTAAATCAACCTCTCCCCTATTCCAAGGCGGAGAGGTTTTATTTTTGTCACAAAAACATAAAAGCTCATTGCCCCTTACTTAACCTCTCCACCAACTGCTTTTTATCAATTTTTCCTACATGGGTTTTTGGTAACTCATCAACAAAATAGATTTTTTTAGGCACCTTATATGCTCCTAATTGGGTACGGCACAAATGCTGAATTTCCTTTTCAAACTCCAAGCTATTCTCGGAGCTGACAATACAAGCCGTAACAACTTCTCCCCATTTCGCATCATTCAAGCCGACAACTGCCACCTCACTTACTTTTGGATGGACGATGATGCATTGCTCCACTTCTAATGGGTAGACATTTTCTCCACCAGTGATAATCATATCTTTTCTTCGCCCGACTATAAAGACATCCCCATCTCCATCCATTTTGGCGAGATCCCCAGTTTTTAGCCAGCCACTTACGACCGTTCTGTTCGTTTCTTCAGGGTTATTCCAATACTTTGTGAACATATGCTTTCCCTTAATATAAAGCTCTCCAACCTCGCCGATTGCACAAGTTACACCGCTTTCATCTAGTATCTGAATCGAATTGAATAGCATGCTCTTTCCAACGGATCCATTTTTTTGAGCCGCATCAGCAGGGTCAATATAAAAATTATTTGGCCCCGCTTCAGTTAAGCCATAGCCTTCTTTAAATTTGAGTCCCTTATTGATAAAGCAGCTATAAATCGTTTTCGGACATGGGGCTCCTCCAGATAAAAATACCTTCACGGTTGGAAATGTGGCCATCCTAAAATATTCTGTTTCGATCATAGCCTGGTACATTGTAGGCACAAATAATGAAATGGTCGATTGAAAGTCATCTACTGCTCTGATGGCTTCTTCCGGGTCAAATTTGTTTCCTATCACAACGGTTCCACCGCACATTAATATGGGCATCGACAAAGCATTTAGTCCACCAGTGTGGAAAAGTGGCATATAGTTGATAGTGCAATCTTCCACGCTTAAGTTCCAACTAAGTATTGTATTGATGGCGTTCCAGTTAACGGCATCGTAAGATAAGAGAACGCCCTTTGGTTTGCCCATCGTGCCGCCCGTATATATCATCAGCCAAGGATCCGTCGAAAGCCATTCACTATTAAGCAAATATTCTATGGGGGAAAAATCTAGATTCGGATGAATTGGAACAAGCTTGCCATCAAAGATTTCCTTCCCAATGCTAGAATACTTTTTGTCTGTAATGAGAATGGAGGGGGTGCAATCCTCTAAAATGGCACTTAGCTCAGGCTTGCTTAAGCGCCAATTTAGCGGGACGTATATAAACCCGCCTAATCCACATGCAAAGAGAATGGGAAACAAATCGATACTATTTTCTGCAAGTATCGCCACTCTGTCCCCTTTTTCAATGCCTTCCTCCTCCAGGTACTTCCACCATTTCAATGATTCCTGTGCTAGCTCTTCATAGTTCCATTTTCTTTGAGTTTGGATATCGATGAGAGCTAGTTTAGCAGGGGATAACCTCGCTCTATTTAGTATCCAAGATTGTTCGTTTTGCAACGGGTTTCCCTCCCACATCACATCATGATTCCACCATCTACGTGCAGGACATGACCGGTAATATAGCTTGATTCGTCGGATGCCAGGAAGAGGTATGCGTTTGCGATGTCCTCTACTTCTCCTAATCTTTGCAGGCTGATGATAGATTCCATGTGTTGGATTACTTTCTCGGGCATTTTCTCAACCATCGCTGTTTTGGTAAATCCAGGTGCCACAGCATTTACATTTATCCCTTTTCTCCCCAACTCTTTTGCCCATGTTTTTGTCATGCCTACAACAGCCGCTTTTGTAGCAGCATAATTTGTTTGTCCTACATTCCCATAAACTCCGCTTACCGAGGATGTGTTTATAATCTTGCCGTACCCCTTCTCAACCATATGAGGTACAATCGCTTGGGTGCAGTTAAACACACCCTTTAAATTAACATCAAGCACACGGTCAAAATCCTGTTCCGTCATTTTAACGAGCATGGCATCTCGTGTTATTCCTGCGTTGTTGATCAAGATATCAATCTTGCCATAGCTTGCTAGTGCCTCTTCAACCATCGCTTTAACACTTTCTTGATTTGCAACATCGACCTGTATAAACAGTACGTCTTTTCCTTTGTCACGATAATCCTTCTCTAATGCCTTTCCGCTTTCTTCATCAAAATCGGCAATAACCACTTTTGCACCTTGACTTAAAAATCTTTCACAGGCTGCTTTCCCTATCCCATTAGCCCCGCCTGTTATGATTGCTACTTTATCTTGTAATCGCATTATTTTCGCTTCCTTCCTATATGAATGTTTCGATTTGCTTCGTTAATTGGTCTAAGTCATCAATCAATGGGGAATGTCCACAGTTTTCAAGCTTCACAGCTGTCGCCCGCCCACCAAAGTCTTCAATAATCTCATTTGTCATTTGAACAGGTACGACATAATCCCGTTCTCCATAAAGGATTAAAACGGGAATGGCAATTTTGTCGACTTCCCCGGTCCCTTTTGCAGCAGAATTATCCAAATGACTGATATTAAAGGTATTTAAAACATGATAAATATCAGCCAGATTGCGTTGGGTTAGCATATCATCTATATATTCTTCATAGAGCTTTTCATCAGGCTGATTATGGGTGTAGATAGCTGCATTCCAAACTGCCCTTAAACCTTCTCTACTTTTTGAATCATAGAGTGCTTGCATTGGTATTGTTTTTCCTATATCCTCTTCAATCTCTTCAATTGTAGTTAACCTGTGAGCTAAATCGACGGATCCATCCGCATTCGTTTTAAAGAATGGATAGCCGCGCGTAGAGGCAGAAGCGAGTAAGATTAATTTATCGCAGCATCCTGGATAATCAATGCAAAACTGCATCACGATTGCCCCACCAGTCGACCATCCAGCCATACTGAAACTTTGCAATTGAAGTATGTCGACAAAGCTCTTAATATCCTCGCTAAAATCTCTTATATGCTGAATTCTCTTATGATACGTAGATTTCCCGAACCCTCTTAAATCCGGCGCGAATATGGTATATTCCTGGCTTATTGACGCCATCAGGACATCCCAATGCTTTGATGAGGTCATATTGCCATGAACTAAAACCAAGACCTTTTCTCCCCCAGGTCTCTTCCGATAGGAAAGCGTTT
>DAMDNS010000086.1:0-8605 GCA_032083605.1 Ureibacillus sp. | reverse complement strand
TAATTTGCTTTTAAGATAATAGTAGAATTGTTTATACTAAATTTATTTTTCGTGTCGACAATTTCAATATTACCTTAAAAAGTGAGGTGGATTGTATGATTAAGACAAAACCAAATACGAGAGAACGTATTTTAGAATTGCTGAAAAAAGAAGTTTCCTTGTCTGTAAACGACCTTACTGAACGATTGAATATCACGCATATGGCTGTGAGGAAGCATCTTGCTATTTTAGAAAATGATGAGCTCATCAAATCAACTGAAATTAAACAAACAATGGGGCGACCGCTACTAGCTTACTCGTTGACAGATAAAGGCGATCACGCTTTTCCTAAAAACTACGAGGGCATTACAGTTGAATTTTTAAAGGATATCGAAGAAATTCATGGCGAGGAAGCGATCAATCTCCTATTCGAGAAAAGAGAATATCGACTAACTCAAGAATATAAAAATAGAATGCATCAAAAGACAACCTCCGAAAAAATTGAAGAGATTGTTAAAATTCAAAACGAAAAAGGCTATATGGCAAGTGTAAACAAGCTGGATGACGGTACCTTCGAGCTTATTGAATATAACTGTCCAATCTATTCCATAGCCCGAGAGTTTAAAACAGCTTGCCGCTGTGAAACGGAAATGTTTAAAACCGTATTGGAAACCGAACATGTCCGTAGAGTTAGCTGTAAAACAGAAGGTGACCATCACTGTAAATTTAAGCTAAAACTTGATTCATAAGAATTACTTCCAATGGAATCAAAGCCCTTCATCAAGTTGATGAAGAGCTTTTTTATGGGTAAATCATAGGCGCAAATGAATTAACTTCATTTACGCCTTTTTGAATTTCTATTAATTTTATAAATTATCAAAATCACTTTCACTCGTTAACCATGTAGTGACTTCATCATAATGCTTCCTTTTGCCCTCCGGTACAGCTCTTTTCGGGTGCCCAAAATATAGGAAACCCAAGATTTCTCCCTTATCTGATAGGTTAAATAGTTTCTTCATTTCAGAATGATAGGCAGGTTTACCTGTTCTCCAATATCCAGCCAACCCTAATGCATGGGCTGCCAATAGCATATTTTGAATAGCTGCATAGACTGCTCCGTGCTCTTCCTGCAGTAACGCGCGAGGATTATCGCTTGGTTCTGCTGCCACCGTAATAATCAGCGGAGCTCGGAAAGGTTTTTCTTCTATTTTAGTTAATTTCTTTTGATTCGACTCACTTGTGGAATCTTCCATTTGCTGCGCTTCAATATGAGCCAGTGTCTTCCCTAAACGAATTCGGCTATCCCCGGTTAGCACAAAAAATTTCCATGGCTCTGTTCGATAATGGCTTGGTGCCCATGTCCCAGCTTCCAATATTTGTTCAATTAATTCTTTTGAAACGGGTTCATCTGAAACAAGGCCAATACTTCTTCGAGATTTTATCGCTTCGAATATATCCATCCCATACCCCTCCAATTTAAATTAATGAATAATAAAACACAGCTTAAAAATCATATTTTGCTTCTTTTTCTTCCCTGACTTTCGTAAAAGTCTCAGTTAAAACAACGGTATCTTCAACCAGACGCTCGATTCTAAAGAACACATCATCATTCACGATTTGTTTTTGGTGGAAATCCTTTTCTTCTATAAATACATAAGTTTGAACAATTTGCCCCTTCATATAAGAGAGGATTGGTTTCAATTGTTGTTCCAACACTAAATAATGCTTTGCAGAGCCGGCAGTTACAAACATGCTAATCACCTTATCACGAAATGCATTAATAGGCAGTAGATCAAAAATGTTCTTTAAAGTGGCTGGAATCGATGCTTGGAAAATAGGAGTCCCAATCACGATGGCATCTGCTTCCATGATTGTTTTCGTCACAAATCCTGTGTCGCCTTGATATTCCAGGTAGTTTCGGCCATCGCTGAATTGGATTTGATAATCTGCAAGGTCAAGGAGCGTGAATTCTATATCCGGATATTTCTCTTTAAATTCTTTATCTACATAATTCATGGCTGTTTTTGTTTTGGATCCGACGATAGAGCCAGAAATCCCTACGATTTTCATGCTGGTTGCCTCCTATTTTTTAGCAGTATATTTTCGAATAGCCGGTAATATTTCATTTCCGATAATTTCAACATTCTTCATTAATTTATCAAATGGCATTCCGCCAAAATCCATTTGCGCTAAGTAGCGTTGATGCCCATACATTTCATGCTGATATAGAATCTTTTCGATAATTTCCTGTGTACTGCCAACATTGATGACACTACGACTATCGGCAGCATGAGCAAAGGCTTGTTTTGGGAAGCCCTGCCCATTCGTCAGCTTCATGCCTTCATTGATATACGGATACATTTCTCTCATTGCCTCTTGAGAAGTTTCTGCGGCAAAGAAGAAACCAGTTGTTCCCACTGGTAAAGTAGCTGGATCAAAACCGCTGCGCTCTGCCACTTCCCGGTAGGCATCAATCGTATTTTTAAAGGCACTTACCGGACCACCCAATGTAGCAAGCATCATTGGAACACCAGCATATCCAGCCTTCATGGCACTTGCAGGAGTCCCACCAACCCCACGCCAAATTGGTAGTGAGCCGCTTTTCGGTCGAGGAAGCACCTTTGCATTTTTTAACGATTCGCGATATTCGCCACTCCAATTGACCACTTCTTCTTCATTGATTTTAAGCAATAAATCAAATCTCTCTTCAAATAATGCTTCATAATCACGTAAGCTATAGCCTAATAGTTCATAAAGTCCAACACGGGATGCACGTCCGCAAATGATTTCTGCACGACCATCCGAAATCAGGTCAATCGTTGCAAAATCCTCGTAAACGCGTACAGGGTCCGATGTACTAATAATTGTTGAACTACTGCCAATTTTAATATTTTCTGTCGCTTGCGCTATAGCCGACAGCACAATGGCATGGGCCTGGGTTGCAAAATATTCCTGATGGCTTTCACCAACACCAAAAAAATCCAGGCCAGCTTGATCTGAAAGCTTTGCTAACTCAACAATTTCGTTCAGCCTTTGTTTCGCTGAAATACGCTCTCCGGTGTTTGGATTCGGGATATGGTCGCCTAGTGTGAAAATTCCAAACTCAAGACCTTTACTCGCATCAATTCGATATTTTTCCATATGATAAACCATCCTTTTTTAAATTTTATGTAGATTTCAAACCGTACTTTTCTCATGATAGTATGAGTAAAATAATTACTGCTAATCTTCTTGTTGAGCTCTTTATTATTAACCTTTTCATTTAGCGCGAATCTTTTTATACTTTTTCATATAATAAGTATAGTTAAATAATAAAATATGGAATTTTTAATAGCAACCGATTTGCTCGGAGATTAGGCTTAGTTAGAAGATTCCCGTATAGTAGCAAAAAAGAGCCCTCAACTATATGAGAACTCCTGAACTTGTATTTTTTAATTGCTCTAAGTCAATAGCCCGATTGCAAAGTCTTTCAATAAGCTTTTGTTCATGACTGACTACCAGAATGCCCATTTCCCTTTCTTTGGCTATTTTCACCACTGCATGCCAAATTTGTGCCTGAGTAATAGCGTCCAGCATGGTTGTCATCTCATCTGCAATTAAAACCTTTGTTTCTGGCCCTAACGCGCGGACTATGCAAAATCGTTGAAGCTCCCCACCAGATAATTCATGCGGCGATTTATTTAACCATTCCGGTTGTATACCCATTATTTCCAATAGCTCCGGGTCTGGTTGATACCCTTCTTTTAAAATTCGTTTCATGCTCCATTTTGGATTGACCGCTTTTTCCGGATGCTGAAAAACTAGTTGAACCGGACAATATCCTTGAGGTGAAACTGGTAATCCTTCCAATGTAATTATACCCTCTTTGGATTTTTCGAACCCAGCTAATATCTTGCATAAAGTCGTTTTTCCACATCCGCTCGGACCACGAAGGCCTACAATTTCACCCGGCTCGATTTTAAGGTTTATTCCTCGAAACAGCCATGTTCCATTCTCATAGCTAAATCCAATATTCTCTGCCTTAAATAGCATGATGACACCTCACCATTCCCCCTCTAATTCTTTGCATCTCCGGCTGTTTAAGTTTACATTCTGGTGTCGCATATTGGCAGCGTGGTTCAAATAAACAACCAGAAGGCAAAGCGCTGGAACTTGGCTGCGCTCCTGAAATTGGCGTAAATCCGTTCTGTGGCAGTGCTCGCCATAACGCTTTCGTGTATGGATGCCGCAAGGATTCTCCATCTCCTTTGAAATCTTCAATAGGGGCAACCTCTACAATGGTTCCAGCATAAAAAACTGCAATTTTATCAGCTATTTTTAACACGGATTCGATATCATGGGTAATCAGCATGACCGCCCTGCCATGATCAGCAATTTCTCTTAGAGTGTTCAGTGCCTCTTCAATTACAACAGAATCCAGACCTGGTGTTGGCTCATCCGCAATAATGACGTTCGATTCGCTAACTAATGCAGTAGATAGAAGAGCTCGCCTTGCCATCCCCCCCGAAAGCTGAAAGGGATATAAATTCTCTGTTTCACTTTTTAACCGATAACGTTCAAATATTCTCCGTTGCTTCTCTAGTGCATCCCCATTATTTACTGACATTTTTACTTGCTTCCCGATTTTAATAAGTGGGTCCAGAAAATTTACGGATTGCGGAACGAGTGAAATTTCTTTGCCGCGCAGTTTTGCCTGTCTTTCAGGTGTCAGTGGCGCACCTTTATAAACAATAGAGCCTTTACATGTTGAATTATTTGGCAGAATACCTAAAAGAGCATGGGCAAGCAAGCTTTTGCCTGAACCGCTGGCTCCTACAACAGCAAGCACTTCTCCTTCTTCAAGAGTAAGATTTAAATTTGAAATGACCTGTTGATTAGTTTGTTTGAATCGGGATGTGTACTGTTTAAATGAGATGGATAGATTTTCAACTTCAAGAATAGCCATATAATTCTCCTGTCTAATGTAGAGTTCTATTATTTTCAAAAAGGATTCGGAAATTAGTCCCCATTACATCAAATATCCGAGCAATGACGACCAAGCAAAGTCCCGGGAAAAAGGCTGGCCACCATGCACCCGATGATAAATATTTCATAGATTCGGATAATATGATCCCGATGGCTGGCTCATGCGGCGATATTCCAAATCCTAAGAAGGTGATTGCCGACTCATGTAATATGGCATGCGGAAACTTTAACAAAAAGCCAATTAAAATTTGAGGAGCTGTATAGGGGAGGATATGATTGAAAATAATCCACCAATGGGTTTTTCCCATCTTTTTAGAAATTTGTACATATTCAGAAGCACGTACATGCATAACCTCCGCCCTGATGACACGGGCCAGGCTTGCCCAATGGGTAATCGCAATGCCTATAATAATTCCTTTTAACCCTCCACCCAGTGTAAAAGAAATAAGAATAAGCGTAACCAGGTGTGGAACACTTAGGAAAACCTCGATGAGCCAAGAAATAAATTGATCCACCCGTTTCCCCATAGTTGCAGCACAAACGCCAAAAATGACAGCCAATACCGTACTGCTAAGTGCCCCAATTATACCAACCCCGATACTTAAAGAAAGACCCATAATCGTACGGGAAAACATATCTCTTCCCAGCCAGTCCGTTCCAAAGAAATGCTGTAAAGAAGGAGGTAGATTCTTCTCCAAAAGATCGGTCGCAATTCGTTCTTCCTCCATCAAAAATCCACTGACCGCAAGACAAAACACAAACAAAGTACCAATCAAAATCGTGATTAATGCCTTTTGTCTTTGGTTTATCCCAACTCTTTGTCCAGGGCTATTTTTATCAAAAAATGTTGTCATAGTCCCTCACCTGCCTTCATTCTCGGATCTAGGAGGAAATAAAGGATATCTGCTATCAAATTTCCCACAAAGACAAAAACTGCGCTGAAAATGACCAATGCTAAAAGCAGTGGGACATCTCCTTTCAAGCCCGATTCCACCATAGCCTGTCCAAGACCAGGATAAGAGAAAATTTGCTCTGCCAGAATCGCCCCGCCAAATAATTCACTAAATGCTGTAAATTGCAGGGTAATCGCTGGCAGGGCAATATTTCGAAGACCATGTCTCCAGAACAATAGAAAGCCCTTCTCTCCCTTTGCTCTTGCAAATAAAATATATTCACTTGAAAGAACATCAAGCAGCTTTTCACGAGTATGAAGGGCTATATTGGCTACACCAACAATACTAAGAGTGACAACCGGCAAGACAAGATGCACAATTCGATCCATTAAAGTAACGTCTTCAGAAAGCACTCCAGCTGGTACACCCAAGCCAATAGGGAACCACCCCAGCCATATTGAAAAAACCATGATTAGCAGCAGTCCTATCCAAAAAGCAGGTGTGGATGCTAGCGTATAGCAATACCAAGTAATCGATTTATCCAGCCATGTCCCCTTCTTCATAGCTGCTAGAATACCTAGAATAAACCCAATCATACCCGAGAAAATCCATGCTGTAATCAGGAGTACAATAGAATGGAAAAAGCGTTCCGCGATGATTTCCATTACTGGCTGTCGATAAATCATTGATATACCTAAATCACCCGAAAGCAATGCCGAAAACCAATTGATAAATTGCTCTATTGGAGGCTGATTCAATCCCCAATATTCAGCTATTTGTTCTCTTTGCTCCGGCCCCACCTTCAACATATCTGCACCAATATATGCCTGCACCGGATCAACCGGCGAATTCTTTACTAATAAGAAAGAGATTAGGCATACGGCGAATAGTAAAGTGGTAATTCGTATTAATTTAAGTAAGATAAACTTTCCAAAGCTTTTGCCTAATTGATTTTGCACATTACTCAGTCCATTTCCACTCTACGAGATTGTCGGTTATTGGCCATCCATGCTCATGTGGCTGAATTTTTTGCTCGCCAATATCAAGTCCTTCTTTAACCAAATATAAATGATCAATATTCACTAACCATGCCCATGGTGCATCACCATTTGCACTTAAACCTGTTGCGCCATCCCATTGCGCCTTTTTCCAAAGCTCAATGGCTTCTTGTTCGCTATCCGCACTAAGGGCCTCATCAAGATAGCGATCTACAGTTTCATTTATATAAAATCCAGTATTATAGTAGTCAATTCCTGCATTGCTACCACTGTAAATGTTGTACAGTTCATGTGGGTCATGACTACCCCATCCCATAAGCACTGCATTGGAATGCATCTCTTTTTCGATTATTTCCCAGCTTTTCCCCTCGATTGAAATATGAATCCCAAGAGGTTTCATCATATCGGCCACTATAATGGAAAGGGATTGTCTGATGACATCATTAGCGGGATACAATAATGTGAATTCCGCCTTCAATGAATCCTTTTCCAAAATTCCATCGCCATCAGAGTCTTCCCAGCCTGAATCCTTTAATAGTTTTTGAGCTGCCTTTAAATCTCCATCCTCGAAAACTGTTTCCGGATTCCACCAAGGCAGGCCATCAACCGATGTATATGCAGGAGAACCGTATCCTTCTAAAACGCCTTTTACAAGGGCTTCCCGATCGATCGCTATATTGATTGCTTTACGGATTGCTGGATCTGATGTGACATCGTTGCCAATCGGCAGCCCATCCTCAGTAAACTCTCCTGATTTTGTATATGGAAATGCTATCCCACGATTATCAACTGTAGGCACCGCTTCTAGCTTCATACCGGGTACTTCCTTCTTGCTGAATGCTGCTGGGATTGCCGCTATATCTACTTCTCCCGTTTGTGCAGCTGCAAAAGCGGCATCTTCATTCAGGAAAAGAAATGTAATCTTTTTAAAGAAGGGCTGTTTCTCGTAATACTCAGGATTTGTTTCAACTATCAACTGCTGTCCCTTGTCCCACTGAACCATACGGTATGGACCAGAGCCAATTGGGTTGTTTGCATAATCTTCTCCATATGCATGCTTTGGAACAATTCCAGTTGCAGTCAATGCATTGACAAAGGTAGACTGTGCATTCTTAAGCGTAAACTCTACTGTGAAATCATCACTTGCCACCACCTTCTTCAAATTATGCAAGTCCACAACCGATCCGTTATTCGCAGCCTGCTCATATGTAAATTGAACATCTATCGCTGTTAAGGGTGTACCATCAGAAAACTTTACGTCTGGTCTTAGGCGAACAGTCCAGACCTTTCCGTCTTCACTCACTTCATAGCCGGTTGCTAGATCATTGATGATGTTTAAGTCTGAATCTCTTTTTAGCAGGGTACTTTGGAAAAGAGGAGAACCGTATCGTCCCCATCCAGTCGTTGGGTCAAATCCTGTTTCCGGCTCATTCCCCACCGCCAAGACTAGCTCCTGTTTTTTTTCATCCTCTTGTTCTACAGCTCCAGACCCAGATTGAAATGAATTTGAAGTACTGCAGCCAGCCAGCGCCATAACAGCAATAATTGAAATCGATAGCAATAGTCTTTTCATTGTTTTCATCCTTTTGGCTTACTTTTTTCTATAACAATAGTTTCTTAGATTTGCTCTATCGGAGCGACAGTGAATTTTCCATAATCTACTCCTTTTAATGTAAGCAGCTTATGACATAGAGCATCAATATCCTTTACTTTCCCTTTGACGACTATAATTTCAAGACAGCTATGATGATCTAAGTGAAAATGTGTAGT
>DAMDNS010000085.1:0-8606 GCA_032083605.1 Ureibacillus sp. | reverse complement strand
AGAAAATTTGATTAGCTCAAATTTTTAGCTGGCATCAATTTTGATGTCCAAAATTCCGTTTCTCTAAACTAATAGAAGAAACTATATTCATTAACGTTTTGTTGTTCAGTTTTCAAGGTTCATCGTTACTCAAATTATTATATCTATATAACAATTCGTTGTCAACACTTTTTTATTCAGTGTGTTTCAAAGCAACTTTTATACATTAACATTATCGAAACGAGATGTCAATTTTTTTCGGGTCACTTTCTTCCTCAAAAGAAATGACTTCCATCACTTTATCACTTCAATATTATAATGTCAACACTTTTCATTTCTTCGCTTCTAAGCTAATTAACTAGCTCGTCAGCAACATTTAATACTATATCACCCTAACCAGAAGATAACAACCCTAAAAGAAAAGTAAAATAATTTAGTTTTATCCAAATAATCAGCTATACTTTTTTTATTTCTATTATATTGGATTACTCTGTCTCCCTTTAAAGAATTAAAGAAAAAGCGGCGACAAACAATTAAATACATTGTTTATCACCGCTTGTTTAATTTTCAAAATCAAACTGTAGCTAAATATAATAAGAAGATAACTGCAAAGACGTACATGATTGGACTTACTTCTTTAGCCTTGCCTTTAATGATCATTGTTAAAGGATAGAAAATGAACCCAACTGCGATACCTGTTGCAATGGAATAAGTTAGTGGCATCATGATCATTGTTAAAAACGCCGGTACTGCAATTTCAAAGCGATTCCATGCAATTTGACCAAGAGAAGATACCATCAAAACCCCAACAACAATTAAAGCAGGAGCTGTAACTGCATTAGTTACCACTGATAACACCGGAGAAAGGAACAATGCCAATAAGAATAATATTCCGGTTACTACCGAAGCAAAACCAGTACGCGCACCAGCTGCTACACCCGATGAAGATTCAACGTAAGAAGTTACTGTTGAAGTACCGAAGATTGAACCTACAATAGTTGCGATCGAATCGGATACCAGTGCTTTCCCTGCACGAGGTAAACGATTATCTTTAACAAAACCAGCTTGGTTGGCAACCGCCATTAATGTACCTGCATTATCAAAGAAGTCTACAAACAAGAATGTAAGAATTACAGAAAGCATTGTTAAAGAATAGAATTCTGGATCCGAGAATGCACTGAATAAAGATCCAAATGTTGGCGAGATACTTGGTGGTGCTGATACTACACTAGTTGGTAATTCCACTAACCCGAAGATCATTCCTACGATAGCAGTAATCACCATACCGTAGAATACGCCACCTTTTAATCCTTTTACCAATAAAACAACAGTTACGATAATACCGAAAATCGCCAGTAAAACTTGTGGATCATGTAAGTTACCGATCCCCACTAATGTTGCATCATTGTTAACAATGATTTGTGCATTTTGCATACCGATAAATGCGATAAATAAACCGATCCCTGCACCTACCGCTAATTTCAACTCCATTGGGATGGCGTTAATTAGCTTTTCTCGTAAACCTGTCAATGTTAATAATAAGAAAAATATGCCTGAGATAAATACTGCTGCCAAGGCATGTTGCCATGGACTTCCGTTTACTAAAATTACTGTATAAGCGAAGAATGCATTAAGTCCAAGCCCAGGAGCCAGAGCCAGCGGATATTTTGCCAAGAATCCCATTACGAAACACCCTACTGCAGCAGAAATTGCTGTCGCTACAAAGACCGCACCGTAATTCATGCGTAAAGCGTCCGGTAAATCTTTTACATCTGCTAGAGTTAACGTTAATGGGTTAACAACCAGAATATAAGCCATCGCTAGAAAAGTAGTGAAACCACCTAAAATCTCACGACCATATGTAGTACCTAATTGATCAAATTGGAAATACTTTTTCATTTTTTCCTCCGAATTTAATCGTCCACAATGTCAATAAATAAAAAGACACACACCTAACAAGAGTTGCATGTCTACGATTATTAGAATAACTATATAAAAATAGCATTACCTAATTGATTCTAAATCGTAGTCAAGCTATTTAAGGTAGCTTGGTAGAAACTCACGAGCCATATTCTCGACATTATACGACGAAATATTTAATTTACTCAAGTAATATATCATTTCGGCAATTGAATTTCAACCACTTTCACGAACATTAATTGTTAAAAATGTTTTATAGTTCGTAAATCAAAGTCATTTGAAATCTTTTAGAAGTATTTGAATGTTTTTTTTCCGATTACATCCATTAGATTTAACAACAATCACTTTTCTATAAAACTCTATACCCGCATAATTCAAATTCATACAAGATAAGTCCCATCTTAGTAAAATGCACTTTTTCGCCCCAATGGCAATAATCATTGAATTTTCTTATGCGGATATCTGCGGAAAATTATTTTCTCATCCACAAAAAAGAGTAAACCCGCTATAACGGATTCACTCTTTTTTTGAATTAGTTTTCATCCAGCTTTCCCTCTTCACTGGAAGAGGTATCTTTCGTCTTCTCTTTATTTTTCTCATCTTTTACTTTTTCGTTCAATTCTTCGTTTGGTACATCATCAAATGTCGCACTATCTTCCAATCGGTCAATTTTTTCTTTTCCTTTATGAGCCATGTTTTTCGCTCCTTTTCTTAAATGAGATAATACTTAAATACCACCTTGCTGGCGATTGATCGTATTATCACTCAGTGTATCTGTCGTATCATCAATTTCTGCTTCTTCACGTCGAACTGTATCGGTGATTGTTTCAGTATCCATTACTTTACGTTTACCGACGATGATTTCTTCAGTTACAACATCTTTTTTCGTCACTTCAACTTGCTCTTCCGTAATCGGAATATGAATTGTACCTTTTTCATCCAAGGTACTACTTGTACTGAAATCAGCAGTGCCGCCTTCTCCAACTTCCCTATTCACAGGGCGACGTTCAATATATACTTCTTCACGTTCTACCGGTACTTCAATTGTTTGCTCATCTAAGTGTACGTTTTTATTCACATTCACTTCTCCGGTTTTCACACGATTTTTATCAATATTCAATCGTTCTTCGTGAAGCTCCAATCTTTTTTCATCATTAACGAGAGAATCAAGACTACTTTCACTGTAATAAGTGTCATAGTCTGCATCCACATATAATAGATATTTGCCTTCCCGCAGCGCATTGTAATAACGTTCTTTTTCGGCATCGTCAATCCCCAAGCGGCGGAAATTATCATTCACTAAGTCTTCACCTGTCAAAAAGGCTTTAAATTTATCCCACCAGCTTGCTCCTTCCATTTCTTCAGAGGTACCGCTATAACCACGGTGCAGTGTATATTGGTCATCTCGGTTTGATACGATAAACATATCCTCCTCTTTATTTCCTTGGAGGCGCAGTCGATCCATCTCCGCTTCCAATTGTGCCTCGGTATCATAAATCCCATATAATTCACGTTTTTCCATGTTAAGTCTCCTCCTAAATTTAAAGCATTTTGGTAGTTGTAACTATTCTTTCTATTTCCGATTACCATCCCTATGAAACTCACAAATTTTGGTACTTGTCCAGAAATACTGAAGAGAGGAGCTTTCCCATCAAAAAAACTCGCTGCACTGTTCTACAATACAAAAAGAGCCTCAAAGCGAGACTCTCATAAATTACAACATTCAATTACCTAATAGTTTTAACACTGGATAAATATAAGGTTCACTCGGTTCATCGATGACATTTAAACTGGTTACTTTAACAATCGGCAGCTCGTAACCGTCATAGGTCCCCACTTCCAAAATCCCTTCTATGTCAACCCACGTATCTTCTTTAATCGTATCAGCACCATTAAATTCACTCAGAAGCCCAATAATACTAGCATCCGCAATACAATGGGTAATGAGGAATCTTGAAATAACCAGCTGATTATTTGCGAATCCTTCTTCTTTAAAAACAAAGCCACTCATTTTAATCTTTTTCCCAGCATAAGCATTGGGGTTATCATTGATTTCTGCATAATAGGTGCTGAACATATCCTCAGTCATTGGTATGGTTTCCGATTCTTGTAGTAAACGGAATTTTTCTTCATATTCACTCTCAGACACATAGTTTTCATTTGGTAAGGCAATATCCTCAACATCACTTGAATAGATATCTATATTCTCTTTTTCTACCAGAGAATCTGCACCCTCCATCAGCGAATCTCTCGCCGCCCCTTCTTTCGCCTCTTCGTTACCCCCCTGCGATATCAGGAATCCCTTATTTGCTGCAATCGAAGAATCCAATGTAGCAGGAGGAATCGCAAACCCCGTTATAATCGGAAAAGCAACGATACTATACCCGACTATTCTCTTTAAACTCCAATGACTGTTTCCATGATCATGATCACAACTATGAGAACATGTATGGTGAGAATGTTTTTCCTGCCAAATGCGTGTTAGCTGGATCAATAATAGAACAAAAAAGAGGATGGCAGCCATTTTACTCATAAAATCATATTTCGGGTTGATATACTTTGAGATGTCGCCTGTTAGATGAAGATTGGCAAAATATAAAGTAAATAAGCCTAGTAATAACGCTTTTAAAAAATGCTGAAAGTGAAACTTCATAGGCGCACCTCCTATAGTAAGCTCGATAAAGTTACAAACAAGAACACAATACTCGTGATAAGGATGAACAGTACAACTACAAACCTCGCCTTAAACACACTTAATAACATGATTGTATTTTTAAAATCGATCATCGGTCCGTAAACTAGAAAGGCTAATATGGAAGTTGCAGGAAAAACGTTTCTAAAAGAAGCCCCAATAAATGCATCCGCTTCGGAGCACAATGATAGAATAAACGCTAATCCCATCATCACCATCGTAGAGTGCAATTCGCTATTTCCTAACTGTAATAATGATTGCGTACTTACATAGGTTTGCAGAAAAGCCGCAACAAAAGCACCGGCAATTAAATATTTGCTCATATCAAAAAATTCATCGATTGAATGCTTGAACATTTCACTGACTCTTGGCAAAAGTGGTTGTTTTTTCTTCACACGTACATGTGAATGATTTTGCTCCTTAAAATTTTTTAATTGGTTTGACTTAAATAAAACACTAATTACTAGAGCAATTGCAAAAGCAGCAGCGAACCCTACCCCCATACGTAGCATAGCCATCTCCATATCATTACCAAATGCCATATAGGTTGATAAAATAACAATCGGATTAATAAGCGGACCTGTTAATAAAAAGCCGACACCCGCATATAATGGAACCCCTTTTCCGATTAATCTTCGAACAATCGGAACTATCCCGCATTCACATGCAGGAAAGGCTGCCCCCACGACGCAGCTCATCAATACCGCCAAAAATTTATTTTTCGGTATCCATGCACGGATATGATCCTCCGTTATAAAAATCTGAATAAAGCCAGCAATCAAAACACCTATTAACACAAATGGAATGGCTTCAATTAAAATACTGAGGAATATTGTATTTAACTGAAGAAAAGAGTTTGGTAGATTTAACGATTTAAATTTTAAAAATACAGGAACCAAACTACACACTAAAATTCCTAATACAAATACCGTCGAAATATTTCCAGATCTCTTCCGCCTAGCTTGCATCGAATCTCCTCCTGCTTCATTGCTAGATATTAAAGTACTTGTCCAGATTCAACCTAATAGACATCTCATAATATAGTATTGTTTTTAAATCGTAATAATTCCTATTTATTAAAATTTGTCCATAAAAAAACTCCCCTTTCCAGTAAGCCAGGAAAGAAGAGTTTTTATTTATTTAATTTTAACTTTTTGATCTCCAATTTGGATGAACCATTCTCCCGACGCATAAGATTCTTGAGAAATTTCATATACCTCAGTACCCGTTACAGTGATTCCAGGATTCAAATCCGACAAAACTTTTGAATTATCAATTCCTGTTTCTACAGCGTAAGCGCTACTTGCATCCAGATCCGAATCATATTCTATACCAGTTTCATCGACTAGGTTCAAGGTTGGATAGTCGAACATCCCCATCGGTTCTTTTGAAATATTTTTAACAGTATATTGCATCGCTATTAATGTTGCCCCTTCTGAAGCTTGTTTACCAAACATATTTGGGTCGCCTATCTTGCTCATCTCTTCTACTTTAGTTATTGTATATTCTGCAGTATCATCTATAGGAATAACTTCTCCCACTGCATAGACTTTTTCAGCGGGTTCTGGTTCAGTTGTATCCGTATCAGCAGCATTATTTGAATCTTGCGTTTCAGTAGTATTAGTGGCTGTATCGTTCGCAGTATCATCCCCGCCACCCAACATATTACCGATAATAGCCAGAACAATGATTAAACCGATTATTGATAAAAATTTATGCCGCATAAACCAGTTTCGCTGATCTTTACCACAATGCGGACATTTTTTTACCCCTTTTGCAATTTCTTTCCCACACGCCTTACATTTGACTAAATTATCATTGTGATTATCAGTCATAATTATTCCTCCTATTCCACCTCAAGTTTTTAGGCTAATAATTCTTTTTAACGTGCTTTTTTATTTTCACCAATTTCCTGGACATTATTATTAATAGATATTTCCATTTTAAAATCTTTATAAAGAAATAAAAAAACTCTCCTTTCCTTGTAAAAATACAATGAAAGAAGAGCATATTTTAAAATCATTTAATTCTTCAAATAAGAAAACATAGAAAGATTTTAGTCCGCCTGTGTTTTCATTCATATTATTTATCTGTTTGTTTTTGCTTCTTTTTTAAATACTCCGCACGTATTTTTTCAAGTTGTTGCTTTTTATCAAATTTGGCAGGCGTGTGTTTTTCATGATACTTTGCCACGGCTACCTTCCCTTTGGTATCCAATTGATATTTTCCCACTTTGTTCACCTACTTTTCTTGTCTTTAAAGAGAATCTATTCAACAAGTATAATATACCTCATTTAACCGAAGTTAACCTTTTCACTTTATTAGTGTACTGCCTAACCATGCATATTTCAGTAAAAGCATTAAAATTCAGTAAAATAATACATCCTCAAATGGTATTCAATATACGTATCGTCGCAACCTTGAATTTGTTGATTCATTTTAAAGTTTTCAATCTACTCGCTGATTTTGACCAAAATAAAAAAACCCTTCTAGTTACTTGTTATAAATAACTAAAAGGGGATTTAATTTTTAAAATATAAGTAGTTGTACGTTAATCATGAATTAGTTCTTAACAATCTAAACATTAATATGACTACGTTTTAACTCCTTTATATTATATTACTGAACAAGTCCTACTCCCACTCAATCGTCGCAGGTGGCTTAGAAGTAATATCATACAGTACGCGGTTGATGCCGTTTACTTCGTTGACAATACGTACTGAGATTTTCTCCAACACGTCCCAAGGGATACGTGCCCAGTCAGAAGTCATGCCATCGATGGATGTTACTGCACGGATACCTACTGCGTAATCGTAAGTACGAGCATCACCCATTACACCTACTGAACGGATGTCTGGAAGTACACAGAAGTATTGCCAGATGTCACGGTCAAGACCGGCGTTTTTGATTTCTTCACGTAAGATGTAGTCAGCTTCACGAAGGATGTCTAGTTTCGCTTCCGAGATTTCACCAAGTACACGGATACCTAGACCAGGACCTGGGAATGGCTGGCGCCAAACGATTTCTTCAGGCAAGCCAAGCTCCAAGCCTAGAGCACGAACTTCGTCTTTAAATAAAGTATTTAAAGGCTCGATTAACTCGAACTTCATATCCTCTGGAAGTCCACCCACGTTATGGTGAGATTTGATTGTTTGAGCTGTTGCTGTACCTGATTCGATAATATCTGTATAAAGAGTTCCTTGTGCAAGGAAATCCATATCTTTTAGTTTTGCTGATTCTTCGTCAAAAACGTAAATGAATTCGTTTCCGATAATTTTACGTTTTTGCTCAGGATCTGAAACGCCTTCTAATTTGCTCATGAAGCGTCCGCGAGCGTCAATTTTGATAACCTTCATATCGAAGTCTTCCGTGAAAGTTTTCATTACTTGCTCAACTTCACCTTTACGGTTTAAGTTATGATCCACGAACATACAAGTCAATTGGTCCCCAATCGCTTTATGTATTAACACCGCTACGACAGAAGAGTCTACCCCACCGGATAATGCACAAAGAACTTGTTTGTCGCCAACTTGCTCACGGATTTTATTCATTTCAATCTCGATGAAGTTTGCCATTGACCAGTCACCTTTTGCATGGCAGATATCAAATACGAATTGGCGTAAAATTTCGTTACCATAAACAGAGTGGCGTACCTCTGGGTGGAATTGCACAGCATAGAAGCCACGTTCAACATTTTGCATTGCCGAAATTGGACAAGATGCACTTGTCGCAATAACCTCGAAGCCTTCCGGCACTTCTGTTACAAGGTCACCATGACTCATCCAAACCACTTGCTCTTTTGGAAGTTCACCAAACAATTGATTGTCAGCAGTTATGTTGATTTCTGCTTTACCATACTCACGGTGATCTGCACCCTCAACTTTACCGCCTAAAGCAAAGGACATCAATTGCATCCCATAACAAATCCCCAAGATCGGTAAACCAAGATCAAAAATTGCTTCGTCTACTTTGAATGCTTTTTCATCGTAAACAGAGTTCGGACCACCAGAGAAAA
>DAMDNS010000084.1:0-8614 GCA_032083605.1 Ureibacillus sp. | reverse complement strand
ATTTTTTTTATTTGGGTAATTTATATTAATTTTTTTGTAAATTTCCGGTCAAAAATTGTCGAAAAGTGGAAAAGTGATATTTTATAGATGTCAATATATTAAAAATTGATTGAATATTCGTTTTTTCTAATTTTTTTGATATTGATTCACATTTCCAAATGTTATATTCTTGTAATCATTAGTCTAGTAAATAAGAGGTGGAGGATAGCATGGTGAATCAGAAAAAGATTTTAGAAATTAACGAATTAGAAACGTCCTTCTTTTCTGATGACGGGAAAATAGCAGCGGTGGATCATGTCAACTTCGATCTGCATGAGGGTGAAATTTTGGCAATCGTAGGAGAATCTGGTTGCGGGAAAAGTGTTACTTCGCTTTCAATCATGGGGTTAGTGCCAAGTCCTCCAGGTAAAATTACAAACGGTGAAATATTACTGGAAGGTAAGGACATTTCGAAATTTAGCGAAAAAGAAATGCGAAAAATACGAGGAAACGACATAGCGATGATTTTCCAGGAACCTATGACCTCGTTAAATCCACTATTTACCATAGGAAATCAATTATCGGAAGCAATACTTATACATAATAAAAGCTGGTCGAAAAAACAAGTTCGTGAACGTGCGGTGGAAATGCTGAGATTAGTAGGTTTACCAAGAGCGGAGGAGTTATTAAATGAATATCCTCATCAGTTATCTGGAGGTATGCGACAACGTGTCATGATTGCAATGGCACTTTTATGCAATCCGAAAGTGCTGATTGCGGATGAACCAACAACAGCCCTCGATGTAACGATTCAGGCACAAATTTTAAAACTGATCAGAGAATTAAATGACAAATTCAATACCGCAGTGTTAATGATTACCCATGATTTAGGAGTTGTGGCTGAAACTTGTCAACGAGTAATTGTCATGTATGCGGGACAAGTTGTGGAAGAAGCAACAGTTGAAGAAATCTTTAAAAATCCAAAGCACCCATATACAAAAGGGTTAATTCAATCAGTGCCGGATATGCGCTATAAGAAAGATTCGCTATATTCAATTCCAGGGAACGTTCCAAAGCCTGGTTCAGTAAAAGTTGGGTGCCGTTTTGCACAGCGCTGTGAATTTGCTACCGATCGCTGTCTTACTGAAAATCCCGCTTTATATGAGCTATCAAACTCTCATAAATCTAGATGCTTCTTAGTTGAAGAGGAAGGGGGAAATATTGTTGGAAAAGAAAGTCTTGTTGAAAGTAAGTAATCTAAAAAAACATTTCCCGATCCGCTCTGGAATGCTGGGTAAAGAGAGTGGCAGTGTAAAAGCGGTTAATGATGTTTCTTTCGAGGTTTTTGAAGGAGAGACCTTGGGGATCGTTGGGGAATCAGGCTGTGGTAAATCCACAACAGGAAAGACCTTAATGCGTCTTATTGAACCTACTGATGGCACGATTGAATTTGATGGGAAAAATATTACCACTCTTTCAAAAAAAGAAATGCGTAAGGCACGCCGAGATATTCAAATGGTCTTTCAGGATCCATATGCATCATTAAATCCTCGGCATAAAATTCGGAAAATTCTTGAAGAACCATTGATTGTTCATGGGATTGGAAATGCAAAAGAACGTGCGGATAAAGTAGAAAAATACTTAAATATCGTAGGTCTCAGCAGCTATCATGCCGATCGTTACCCTCACCAATTCAGTGGTGGACAAAGACAGCGTATCGGAATTGCCCGTGCACTGATGACAAATCCAAAGCTTATTATTGCAGACGAGCCTGTATCGGCATTGGACGTATCCATTCAAGCACAGGTATTAAATCTGATGAAGGAGCTTCAAGAAGATTTGAAGCTAACCTATATCTTCATAGCCCATGACTTAGGGGTTGTTAGACATATCAGCAATCGAGTAGGGGTTATGTATTTAGGTAGAATGGTAGAGTTAGCTGAAAGTGAATCGGTTTATGAAGAGCCTCTTCATCCATATACACAGGCGTTATTATCTGCTGTGCCAATTCCAGATCCGGATTTTGAGCGTGAGCAAATCATTTTGCAGGGGGATATACCTAGTCCCTCAAACCCACCAACCGGATGTGCATTCAACACACGCTGTCCTTATGCAACACAAAGCTGTAGAGAGAAAAACCCTACATTACAAGAGGTAAAACCGGGTCATTTTGTTGCCTGTCATTTATATGAACAGGTTAAACAATGATATAAAAAAATTATTTTCAGGGGGAAGATTATGAGAAACAAAAAGTGGCTACTTGGCTTATTTTTAACAGTCATTCTATCAGTAGTTCTTGCTGCGTGTTCTGAAGATACATCAGAAGGCACTGATACAGGTTCTAAAGATTCAGCTTCAGAAGAAACACCACAAGTATTAGTATTTGGTCGTGGCGGCGACTCTGTATCACTTGATCCAGCAATCGTAACAGATGGAGAATCATACAAGGTTACAGAAAATATCTTTGAAACACTTTTAAGCTTCGGTGAACAAGATACTACAATTAACCCAGGCTTAGCTAAAGAATGGAAAGTTTCTGAAGATGGTTTAACTTATACTTTCGAATTACAAGAAGGTGTTAAATTCCATGACGGCACAGATTTCAACGCGGAAGCAGTTGTATTCAACTTTGAGCGTTGGGCAAACGGTGAAGATGGAGATTTCGCATACTATGAATCTATGTTCACTGTAGGTGGGGAAGATGTTATTGCAAGTGTAGAAGCAGCTGGTGACTATACTGTAGTATTCACGCTTACTCGTGCACAAGCACCATTCCTTAAGAATATCGCTATGAGTCCATTTGCAATCGCTTCTCCAACAGCTGTTGAAGCATCAGGGGATACTTTCGGTGATAATCCTGTAGGTACTGGTCCATTCAAATTTGTTGAATGGAAACGCAATGACTCTATTACATTAGATAAAAATGAAGAGTACTGGCAAGAAGGTCTTCCAAAATTAGATCAATTAATTATCCGTGCAATTCCTGATAACTCGGCTCGTTTAAACGCATTAACAACAGGAGAAATCGACTTAGCTGACGGAATCAATCCATCAGATGCTGAGTCAGTAACAGCAAACTCTGATTTACAGTTAATTGAACGTCCTTCTATGAATGTTGGTTACTTAGGCTTAACGTCTACACGTAAACCATTTGATAATGCGTTAGTTCGTCAAGCGGTAAACTATGCAATCGACAAGCAAGCTATTGTAGATGCTTTCTACCAAGGTTATGCAGACGTTGCTGTAAACCCAATGCCATCATCAATCAGTGGTTATAACGAAGACATTACAGGTTATGAATACGATCCAGAAAAAGCAAAAGCACTTTTAGCAGAAGCTGGATATAACGGTGATCCGATTGAATTGTGGGCAATGCCAGTTGCACGTCCATACATGCCAGATGGCCAAAAAGTTGCAGAAGCGATCCAAGGTTATCTAGAAGCAGTAGGTATTCCAAGTACAATTACTACGTATGAATGGGCTACTTACCTAGAAAAAGCAACAAATGGTGAAGCTGATGCATTCTTATTAGGTTGGACTGGTGACAACGGAGATGCAGATAACTTCCTATACACATTATTAGGTTCAGCTAATATTGGAAGCAACAACTATTCTTATTATAAAAATGAGGAAGTTGATGCATTGTTAACACAAGCTCAAACAGAAACAGATGAAGAAAAACGTAATGAATTATACAAACAAGCTCAAGAAATCATTTTCGAAGATGCACCATGGGCACCACTTGCTCACTCAACGCCTTTATTAGCAGGAAAAGCAAATGTTAAAGGTTATCTTCCTCATCCAACAGGAAGCGAAAGCTTGCAAAACGTTTACTTCGAATAATTTTTATGGAAGGGAAGGCAAATTCCTGCCTTCCTTTCTAGTACATAACATGAAATCAAGTTAGAGAGGTGAAGATAGTGCTAAACTACATATGGAAACGCGTATTACAATTAATCCCGGTATTGCTTGGGATGTCTTTTATAGTTTTCTTAATCATTCGCGCAATACCAGGTAATCCAGCTCAGGTAATTCTGGGGCAAAAAGCTTCCCAGGAGGCAATTGCTGCAATGGAAGAAAAGCTTGGACTGAACAATCCTTGGTATGTACAGTATTTTGATTATTTAAAAGGACTATTAACAGGGGATTTAGGTGAATCATTAAGAACTAGTCAGCCTATCTCCTCTGAAGTTTGGCCATACCTGGCTGCAACAATTGAACTGGCTGTTTTCGCTATGATTATTGCAATTATCGTTGGTGTAAATGCGGGAATTATTTCTGCATGGTTCCAAAATTCATGGTTTGATTATTCAGCGATGGTCATTGCCTTAATTGGTGTGTCGATGCCGATTTTCTGGTTAGGTTTAATTGAACAATTGGTTTTCAGTTTGAATTTAGAATGGCTTCCAACGTCAGGACGTGAAGAGGTACGTAATCCTATCAGTGCTATAACGCATTTCTATTTAATAGATACGCTAATACAAGGTAGGTTCGATCAATTTGGTGTTGTAATCAAGCACTTAATCTTACCGGGTGTTGCATTAGCTACAATTCCAACAGCGATTATCGCACGTATGACAAGATCCTCGATGCTAGAGGTAATGCGTTCAGATTATGTACGTACAGCTCGTGCAAAGGGACAAAAAATGTTTCTTGTTGTTTACAAGCATGCCTTGAAAAATGCCTTAATCCCAGTACTAACTGTTATTGGTTTACAAACAGGATTACTGCTTGGCGGTGCGATTCTTACAGAAACAATCTTTAGCTGGCCGGGCATTGGCCGTTATATTTATGAGGCAATTGGATATCGTGATTACACGGTAATTCAATCTGGTATTCTAATAGTTGCCTTTATGTTCGTTATGATTAATTTAATTGTCGACTTACTCTATACAGTAATCGATAAAAGGATTAAATACAGCTAGAAGGGAGAAACAACATGTCCGAGTTAACACAAAAAGTAAGTGGTCAACCTATTGAAGTAGAACAAGCTGTCGGGCCGTGGAAGGAAGCGTGGCGAAGCTTCAAAAAAAGTAAGTCAGCTTTAGCAGGAACATTTATTGTTGTATTCTTTGTTCTTCTAGCGATTATTGGTCCTTATTTCGTCACACAGGCTATCAATGAGCAAAACTTTAGTCTTCGTTTACAAGCCCCATCAAGTCAATTTTGGTTTGGGACAGATGATTTTGGCCGAGATATTTTTTCTCGTATTGTGCATGGTGCACGTTTATCCTTAACTGTTGGATTTTTAGCGGTTATCTTCTCAGCCGTTATAGGAAGCTTTTTAGGAATTATTTCAGGGTATTATGGAAAATGGATTGATACAATCATCTCTCGCTTCTTTGATATCATGCTAGCATTTCCTAGTATTCTATTAGCCATTGCGGTTGTTTCAATTTTAGGGCCATCTCTACAAAATGCATTGATTGCCATTGCGATTATTAATGTACCGAATTTTGGCCGTCTAATTCGCTCTAAGGTTTTAAGCGTTAAACAAGAAGAGTATGTGATGGCTGCACGAGCGATTGGTATGAGCGATGCACGTATATTATGGAGGCATATACTGCCGAATTCCATGATACCTGTAATTGTTCAAGGGACATTATCCATTGCTACAGCAATTATTGAAGCAGCAGCACTAGGATTCCTTGGCTTAGGAGCAGAAGCCCCACAGCCGGAATGGGGGAAAATGCTTGCCGATTCAAGGCAGTATTTAATGACGGCGCCATGGACGTTAATCTTCCCAGGACTTGCGATTATGTTAACTGTACTTGGGTTTAACTTAATGGGAGACGGACTGCGAGATGCGTTAGATCCTAAGATGAAAAGTTAAAAAGGTGAGCTGTTATGGCTCACCTTTTTCTATGCGCAAAATTAATCTATTGGAAACAAATCAGAGGACAAATAACGTTCGCCTGTGTCCGGAGCTAGGCAAAGAACCTTTGCAGATGGAGGAAGCTGTTTAGCCAATCCAATGGCAAAGTAGGCTGAAGCAGCACCTGAAGCACCAACCAGAATGCCTTCTTCTGCTGCAAGTCTTCTAGCTGTCTCCTGTGCATCATCATCCTCAATATGAAGAATTTCATCAAACACTTCACGATTCAAAATATTAGGGATGAACCCCGGTCCCGTTCCTGGGATTTTATGTGGGCCAGGAGCTCCACCAGCCAAAACAGGGGATCCTGCAGGTTCAACGACATAAATCTTTAAATTTGGAAGTTGTTTTTTTAATTCCTCACCAGTACCAGTTACAGTACCTCCCGTACCTGCTGTTAGTACAAGGACATCCAATTGGTTATCAAATGCCTCCAAAATTTCTACCGCCGTAGTAGTTCGGTGCGCATCTGCATTGGCTTGGTTATCAAACTGAAGGGGGATAAAACTATTCGGGATACCGGCAGCTATCCGTATAGCTTCATCAATAGACCCTTGCATACGTAAGCTGGATGGTGTTAAATGCACTTCTGCTCCGTAAGCCTGCATAATCTGCACTCGCTCTTTTGTAGCGTTATCCGGCATCGTAATGATACAAGGGTAGCCTTTTACTGCACAAACCATTGCAAGGCCGATTCCGGTGTTTCCTGAAGTTGGTTCAATCACTGTACTGACACCTGGAATCAGTTTTCCTTCTTTTTCTGCTTGGACAATCATGTTTAAGGCAGCGCGGTCTTTTACACTCCCACCTGGGTTGAAGGATTCCAATTTCATGTAAACTTCTGCATTGTCTTTAGCTGGTAATTTATTTAGCTTTACGATTGGCGTATTGCCAACTAATTCAAGGATATTATTATGTAATTTCATCATCAGAACACCTCTCTTAAGTAAATGGATAAAAGCTAGGCGAGTTTAACTGCCTAGCTTTATTGTCTCCTAATATTATAAAACTTTTCAGATTAGTTGACTAACTTATTCGCTTAAAGCGTCCTCCAAATAAGTAAGATTAACCAATCCATCGATATTGTCTGTTGAAATATAGCCTGCATCCTTGGAGATTGTCGCCATTTCTTTTAAGATTTCTTCTTTTACATCAGTTGTAGGTGTTAAACGAGCAAATGCTTTTGTTACCTCATCTTTGGATAATTCCTTGCCAGTAAGTCCTTTTACATGGTCCAGGAAAAGCTGAATTGCTTCTTCAGGGTTTTCGTTGATGAAGTCTACTGCTTGTTTATGTGCCTTTAATGCTTTTTTCGTTAGTTCTGGATTGTTGGAAGTAAATGCTTTTCTAGCAGTCACTACTGTATTAGTTGAATCGCTGCCCCATGCAAACTGTGAAGCATCTAATAATAATTTGGCATTTCCGTTTGTTTCAATATTAACGCCCCATGGTTCTTGAGTAGCTGCAGCATCAATTTCACCCTTTAACATTAGTGCTGCTGTATCAGCTGGAGCTTGTTTGATTGTTGTAACGTCGCCATTGCCTGTAGAGCTTGCTGTTAAACCAGCATCTTGAAGTGATTTCATTAAACCAACATCTTGAGTACTGCCGAAAGTAGGTACGGCTACTTTCTTGCCTTTTAAATCTTCAACACTATTAATCCCTGAATCTTTCCCGACAACAAGTACAGCGCCGCCATTAACGGCTCCTGCAATAATTTCGTGTTCCGGGTTCTTTACGTATGTGTTTAATGCTGGTGTAGGGCCAACTGTACCAATGTCAATTGAGTTTGTAGACATTGCTTCCATAAATGCCGATCCATCGTTAAATGTGCTAGTTGTAATCGTAATATCTTCACCCAGTTGTTCTGTGTAGAAGCCTTTTTCAAGTGCGACGATTGTTGCAATGTGTGTCATGTTAGGGAAGTAGCCAATACGAATTTCAGTTGCAGAATCCTTTTCGGCACTTGTTTCCTCTTTGCCGCCACATGCAGCCAGGACTGCAATTGCAAGAGTCAATATAGTTAAAAATAAAATATTCTTTTTCATTTTTCTTCTCCTTAGTGGGTAGTTTGAATACCCCATTTTCTTAATACAAAGCGTTCAATTCTTACAAAGATAAAGTTGTCGATAAAGGAGCCAATGATACCGATAATAATCATGATGCTAAAGATTAAATCCATTGCTTGGATAGAGCGACCTAAATCAAGTAACGTTCCAAGACCGCCGCTGCCGCCAAGTAATTCCCCCGCAAGAACAGCTCGCCAAGCTAATGCCCAGGCTAAACGCAGTCCCGCAATTTGCTGTGGGATTGTCGATTTAAAAATAACTGTACGGAACAGGTGGAAACCTGATGACCCCATCGTACTAGCAACACGTATTAGTAGGGGAGGGACACTTTTAAATGCTGTACTTGATGTTATGGTAATCGAAAGGGCTGCCCCTAGAATGACGATGAAGATAACGGATCCAACACCTAGTCCAAACCATAGAATGGCTAATGGCATCCAAACGATATTTGGAATCGCTTGTAGACTTGTAACGAAAAAGCCAAGTGTATCGTCGACAATCTTGTATTTATAGATTAGGAATCCAAGCACTAATCCAATTACAACTGCAACGAAGAAGCCGATGAACAATCGAACCAGGGAAGCGCCAGTCGCTTCTAATAATTGTCCGTCAATAATTCCGTTTATTAATGTTTTGACAACTGTAACGCCACCTGGATCATTAGGGATAATAAGTGGTGGCCACATGAAAG
>DAMDNS010000083.1:0-8627 GCA_032083605.1 Ureibacillus sp. | reverse complement strand
TTTACAAGACAATTGGAGTCACTTAAAAAGGATTCCATTATTATAAATGCTTGTCCTAAATCGTTAAAACCACTTATTAATCAGGAGCTTATTCCTTTTGCCAATCGCTTTTCGCTCTTTGAAAGCAATCATCCAAGCTCTACAGAAATTTGGACAAAAAGCCTATTCAAGCTAAATTAAATAGCGCCAGCTTTCTAATTGCACATCAATTATGTTAAACTTAATAATTAGTTCAGACAGTCGCATCAAAGACTGTCTATTTTTTATTGTTTATAGGGTTATAATAAGATGAGAATTTTTTGGAGGTAAATGAAAATGACACTTAATTTATCAGAGGTTTATATTGAGCGTTGTGACAAGGATACAGAAGAAGTAATTGCACAGGAACAAGCTGACTTTCTAAAGACACCACTTGCACATTTAAAACAGCATATGAACGAATTTATATATATCGATTCTAAAGCGTTTGAACCGATTAAAACAGACAGCCTTTCTTTAGAGGTTGATGATGTATTCAAAATATATATGGTATTGCTTGGACTAAAAGTGCAAAAGAAGCATGCAGCAATCATCAAGTCTTATTTTGAAGAAAATCTGCACGGGGAAAACATATACTCCAGCATGATGTTTTCAGGTGAAGATGGACTGTGGGATTTGAATATTCCAATTGATAATATGGATGGATTCCGTGAAGATCTGAACATGCAAGAAGCGATTTCAATTATTTATAGCTTCCTTGAAAAATTAGTGAGCATTATAGAACAACAGTAGATAAAGGATGATTACCGATTGAATAACAAACAAAATCCATGTACATATATTTACACCTATGTACATCATAAAAATGAGCATGATCTCTGTCGAATGGAGATGCGTTCATTTTTCGGTTTCGATACCCAATTAAACTATTTAATGAGTCCTATAAAAGTGGACCCAAGTCGCAGCCCTTTCATGGAAGAACGATTAGAAGTGATGCATGAAGCCGATAGCATTTCTGATTTAAAAGAAATGCTCCTGGATATGCAAATAAGTGCTTCAACCTATAAAGTTTATTGTTTCAATAGAATGGATCTAGGAGATACAAAGAAAATTCCTCATCCCGAACGTCGCGGAGTCGAACGCGAGCTGGGGTTAATCATTGATGGCGAACCAGATTTAGATAATCCTGAAATTGTGTTTGGCTTGGTTTCCTTAAATAATCGATGGTATTTTGGAAAATATACTAAAAGTGTGTCGGTTTGGCTAAAACACGTACATAAACCAAATAGCTATTCAACAGCTCTTAATACGAGAGTTGCCCGTGCTATAGCGAATATTGCGGTTCCTAATGTAGATGGAATTCGTGCAATCGATCCTTGCTGCGGAATTGGTACTGTAGTAGTGGAGGCCCTTTCCATGGGAATCGATATTGTGGGGAGAGATATCAATCCTATCGTATGCCAGGGTGCAAGAGAAAATATTGCGTACTTCAATTTAGAAGGGACCATTACAAAAGGTCCTATCTCAGAAGTTAGCGAGCACTATGATGTATGTATCATCGATCTGCCATATAATCTTTATACACATATCACTCGTGAAGAACAAATTAACATCATCAAGCAAGCCCGCCGCATTGCCGATAGATGCATCATTGTGACCATTGAAACGATTGATGATTTCGTTGAGGAAGTAGGCTTTAAAATTACAGACCGCTGTATTACGAAGAAGCATTTATTTGTACGAGAGATTTTAATTTGTGAATAAGGATTTATCTAAAGTCTAGTAGCTGATTCTATAAAGGCCATTAATAAAATGTTATCGAAACTCCGGAAAAACTTTTCCGGGGTTTTTAATTTCTTATAAATTGCGGTTCAAATTCTTCTTGTGGTTCATCTATAGGAATAATGTACATCATTATCACAAATAACTAGTATGAATTACATTTGGAAGGTTGGATATAAATTGAAGTATCGTATTATTTTTATTAATCTCCTGTTATTATTCATTCTCTTTATCAGCCTTCTGCTAATAAACAATTTTGAGATGAATAAGAGCAATGTGAATGCTACATTTTTTGAAAGTATCACATTTATCAGTATTTTTAATTGTTTATTGTTCACTATTAAATATAAATTGGAAAGAATCTTGATCTATGGCTGGTCATTAGTGCTTTTGGGCTCCATCCTTGACGTGATCGATGAAATCGAAAATTTAAATATACCAGTTCAGATTGAGCTTGTAATAGAAAATGGGATTTTTGCAATCGGTATGATTATGCTTAGTTTTGGTTTTTTGCATATTATTAAAAATAGAGATAAATTAAATCAAGAATTGGATTCCATTGCACACCATGATCTCGTCACCGGACTACCTAACAGATTATTCATTACTGAAAAGATGAAGCTATTAATTCAAAACAGCGATACAAAATTTGCAGTTATGTTTATTGATTTGGATCGATTTAAACTAATTAACGACACTCTGGGACATAAAGTTGGAGATCTCTTGCTTAAACAAGTTTCATTAAGATTAATTGATAGCACTACTACAGATGATATTGTTGCAAGACAAGGCGGAGATGAGTTTCTAATCATGATCAAAGGAGCGTCCAAAGAGTACTCTCAGGTTGTTGCTACTAGGATTATTGACGCTTTTTCTGCCCCTTTCGAGCTAAATGGAAATGAATTATATATTACTCCAAGTTTGGGAATCAGCTTGTATCCCGAAAATGGCGCTTCCGTGGATGAATTGATACAAAATGCTGATATAGCGATGTACAAATCTAAAGAAAATGGTAAAAATACATTTCACATTTTTACAGCAGACATGAAATGTGAAACCAATCGAAAAATTACTTTGGAAAATGGCTTGCGTTTGGGTACTAAGCAGGAAGAATTCATTATTCATTATCAGCCAAAATATGACCTAATAACAAAACAAATAATTGGTGCAGAAGCCTTGTTAAGGTGGAAACACCCCAAATTAGGAGATATATCCCCAAGTGAATTTATCCCCATCGCAGAAGAAACTGGGTTAATCATCCCGCTTGGAGAGTGGGTTTTAAGAATGGTATGTAGACAGGCGGTCGAATGGCAGAGCAACGGGTATCTTCCAATCATATTGTGTGTGAATTTATCAGCAAGCCAATTCCTTTATTCGGATTTGACCAAAAAGGTAGAAGAAATTTTAAATGAAACAAAATTTGACCCAAGCTATTTAAACCTTGAGATTACTGAAACGCAAGCTATGGAGAATGTTACAGAATCAATTGATATGATGAACACTTTGAAGAAATTGGGAGTGGGTATCTCCCTGGATGATTTTGGTACAGGTTACTCATCATTGAGTTATCTAAAGAAGTTTCCAATCGATTTCCTTAAAATTGACCAATCATTTACTAAGGAAGCGTTAGAGGATCCATCCAATGCATCGATTATTAAAGCAATTATCGATGTAGCTCATTGCCTAAAATTAAAAGTGATTGCAGAAGGTATAGAAAACCAGCAACAACTTGAATTTTTAAAAGAGTTTAAGTGTGATGAAGGTCAGGGATATTACTTTTCAAAGCCGGTACCACCAAATGAATTTCAAAAACTGCTTACTAGACAGGCACTTTAGCTCCTCTCTAGTAAGTAAACTTTTATCGACTCCCGACACTCCTCCTTATCCCTTCAACAATGCCCATTCCTCCCCCAAGATCGCGTAATAATATTCGTCCCACCATTCAGTCCCATAAGGGATACATTTTTTAAAATAGCCTTCCCTGCGCATTCCAACCTTCTCCATAATTCGATAGGATGGTATATTCTCTGGCTGACACGTTGCGATTATACGATGTAGCTTCAACTTAGAAAAGCCATAGTCTATAATTGCATCTGCAGCTTCTGTGGCATAGCCTTTGTTATAATATTTCGGGTTAAACACCCATCCAATTTCATAAGTGTGATCTCCAAAATACTTAAAAAATGCGATATGTCCGATTAACAAATTGCCTTCTTTTAAACGTACTGCAAACTTTTCAGCATCGCACCCCAAATTTTCACGTATAAAATGATTCGTCTCCTTCATGGTCATAACACCTTCTGGTATATATTTCATGACCATTGGATTGGATGTATATTCATGAACGGCTTCTAGGTCATCCAGGGTGAATTTGCGAATAACTAATCTTTCACTCTCTAAATACATTATGTGTGCTCCTATCACAATTTCGTTTTCTCCCTTCTACTATTCAATTGACAGGACCACTTTCCCTTCTAAAAATGCTCCCTTACTTTTAGGATAAGATTGACATATTACAAAAAAATGAATATACTGAAAATAATAATTTTGATCGGAGGTGAAAAGAATGAATACATTAGCTGTTACGACATGTGTAAATAATGACCGTTTCCTTTATTTTTCACGTGTCATTACGTTCGATTTTGCGACTAACGGGATTCGTATGCCCTTTTTTAGCCAACTAAATCGAAAACACAGCTGATTAGCCATTCTTTTCACAAATTTCAGGAAAAGACTGCTTGTTAATCGAGTAGTCTTTTTTTGCGTACAAAATGTGACTTTCTGGCTTTGCTGTGTATTAAAATGGAGGAATTCACAGTGTCGATAAAAGCAGAAAATATAACGAAAATTTACGGTGGTACCGTGATCTTTGAAGGGTTAACAATTGAAATACATGCGGGAGAGCGTGTAGCTATAGTTGGACGCAATGGCTGTGGCAAAACCACTCTTCTCAAGCTATTGGCCAATATGGAAACACCTGACGCCGGACGAATTATTAAAAAGAAAGGTACCACAATTGGGTACTTGCACCAGATTCCACCTTACGAGAATGTACCCGCTATCGCTGTCCTAAAAGAGGCGTTTTCGACAATTTTGTCTATACAAACGCAAATGCATCATTTGGAGCAGCAAATGTCCAGCTCGATTCAGCTTGATCAACTACTAATACAATATGGTGAAATACAAGAACAGTTTATTGCTCTAGGGGGATATGAGATTGAAGCAAGGATTCAAATGATTGCTAATGGATTAGGCATCACCCCCCTACTCCAAACTCCATTCCAGCTATTAAGCGGAGGCGAGAAAACAAAGGTTATGCTGGGGCAAATTCTTTTATTAAATCCAGATATTTTGTTGCTGGACGAACCGACAAATCATCTGGATATGAATGCAATCGAATGGCTTGAGAATTACTTGAAAAACTATGATGGTACATTAATTGTCGTTTCCCATGATCGCCAATTTATGAATGAAGTGGTAACGAAAATTTTTGAAATTGATAATGGAGAACCCCATTCATACATTGGAAATTATGACGAATTTGTACGATTGCGGGAAGCAAGGATCTTAAATGAATTCTCCCAATATGAGGAACAACAAAAGAAAATAACGAAGATGAAGGAAACTATAAAAAGATTGAAGCTTTGGGCAAATGAAGCCAATCCACCGAATGATGCACTACATCGCCGCGCCAAGAGCATGGAAAAAGCCCTGGCTAGAATTGAATTAGTGAAAAAGCCCATTGTTACAAAAAAGATGCAGCTAAAGTTAGAAGTTAATGAACGAAGCGGCAAAGATGTAGCACTGTTTGAAAATGTAACAAAACAGTATGACAAGGTCCTTTTCGAAAACATCTCTCTTCAACTTCGCTGGCAGGATCGCCTTGCAATAGTCGGTTTAAATGGAACTGGGAAATCCACTCTATTAAAAATGGTCACAGGTGAAGTGCTACCTGAGTCAGGGAAAGTGACTGTTGGCAGTAACGTGAAAATCGGCTACCTATCACAAGCCTTTGTGTACGAAGATGCAAATGCACGTTTAATTGATGTCTTCAGGAAGGAGGTTTCCATGACCGAAGGCGAAGCTCGTCAGATTTTAGCGAAGTTTTTATTCTACGGTTATGAAGTCTTTAAAAAAGTGAAGGATTTAAGTGGCGGAGAGAAAATGAGACTGAGATTAGCTCAGCTAATGTATGAAGAGATTAATCTCCTGATTCTGGATGAGCCGACAAACCATTTAGATATTGAATCAAGAGAGGTATTGGAAGAGACAGTTCAACAATTTGATGGAACGGTTTTAGCAGTTTCACATGACCGCTATTTCTTAAACCAGCTGTTTGCTCGCATCGCCTGGTTAGAAAATCGAAAACTGTATTTATATGAAGGTAATTATCACTGGGCCCGAGAGAAACATAGTGCACGGGAAATTGAAATGATAACGGAAGTAGTAAAAGCAGCCCCGAATAGTCAAAGACCTAAAAGTATTCCCATCGAAGAGCAAATTGAACAATTGGAGAAAAAAATAACAATAGCCAAGGAGCGATTCGATAAGTCAAATTTGGCCTCAGACAAAAAGGTACTCGAGAAACTCGAAACTCAATTGGATGAACTTTTAACCATTTGGGTGGATGGATAAATACTAAAAAACTGCGCTAATTTCCAGTATTTTGCAATTTGCCTTAGTTGCACTAATACGAATAACAATGTCCTATACGTTCTTTATAAACTAAAACACTGCTAACTCTTTTAAAGGAGTAGCAGTGTTTTTTGTGCTCACTATGTAAATCAGACTGCAATCGGTGCCTTAATCGATGGATGCGGTTGATAGTTTTCTATCGTAATATCTTCTAGGTCCATATCAAAAATAGAGGTTTTATCAGTGTTCATTTTTAAAGTGGGCAGCTCTTTTGGTTCCCTGGATAACTGTTCATTAATTTGTTGTAAATGATTCAAGTATATATGAGTGTCGCCAAAACTATGAACAAACTCCCCTACTTCCAGACCGCATTCATGTGCGATCAAATGTGTCAACAATGCGTATGAAGCAATATTAAAAGGTACGCCTAAAAAAACGTCAGCGCTTCGTTGGTAGAGCTGACAAGATAGCTTGCCCTCTGCTACATAGAATTGGAAAAATGCGTGACATGGAGGCAGCGCCATATCGTCTACTTCTGCCGGGTTCCAGGCCGTTACAATCAGGCGGCGTGAATCTGGGTTTGTTTTAATTTGATCAATCACCTTTTTTAACTGATCCAGAGTTTCCCCTTTAGCTGTTGGCCATGAACGCCATTGTTTTCCATAAACTGGTCCCAAGTCTCCAAATTTCTTTGCAAACTCGTCATCATTTATAACCTTCTCGTTAAAAACTGACATTTGAGCTTCAAGGACTTTAGCAAATTCTACGTCCTCTGCTGCACGCAAGCCAAAATTTGTCATATCAGGTCCGTCATAATCATCAGACTCTACCCATTTTTTAAAAGCCCATTCATCCCAAATATGATTGTTATTTTGAAGCAAATAACGAATATTCGTATCCCCTTTTATAAACCATAGCAACTCACTGGCTACCAGTTTAAAAGGGACGCGTTTTGTTGTTAGTAATGGAAAGCCTTTTGATAAGTCGAATCTCATTTGATGACCGAAAATACTAATGGTCCCAGTTCCAGTTCTGTCCTCTTTTTTTACGCCATTGTCTAGAATATGCTGAACTAAGTTTAAATACATCGTATCTGGATGCTGCATTTCTACCACACTCCTAACTTCTTAAAAACTATTATACAGAAAATATGGGCAAATTAAAGGATGTTTCGTTAATAGAAACACCCTGCTAAGCATGTATTCGATTTCGATATTCAAAGCTATTTCGTCCATTTTCTTTTACCTTATAAAGAGCCGAATCCGCTTCGCTCATACATTCATGGATTTCGTTTGGGTCCGCTATCGATTTTGTACATGCACCAATACTTACCGTTACGACGGTTTCAATTGTAGAGGTTTGATGCGGAATTTTTAACTCATAAACACCTTCTCGAATTTGATGACAAATCCTCTCGATAACTTCTTCTGATTCGTTAGGTAAAATTAAAACAAATTCCTCCCCTCCCCAGCGAGCTGCAAAACAATCATATTCGGCTGAAAATCTATGAAGCAGCCTGCCAATCTTGACCAAAACATTATCCCCTGCTGAATGCCCATATGTATCGTTGTATAATTTAAAACAATCTACATCAACCATTATCACAGAAATTGTAAAAGACGATTCTCGAATATTTTCTTGAAGCTCGAACAAAAAATCTTTGTAGGCTCTTCGATTATATAGATTTGTTAACGGATCGAGTGTAGCTTCAAGCTGGAGCTGTCGATTTGCTTCCTTTTGCAGAACCAACAAATCTTGAAGATGCTCAACTTCCTGCTTCAATTCCATATGAAGCTTTTGCGAGTTTTGAAAAGTATTATATAAAGAACGAGTGAAACAGTACGCAATAACTCCTAAAGCCAAAATAGTCACTATTTGTAAAAGGTAATTAACATCCTGTCCATTCTGAACTGCTAATCCAACAATTAATATGAGACTAGGAATCAACAATTGAACCACAATTTCTTTTGATTCCAACATTAGAAATGAACTACTTGAAAACAAGAGTAAAGCATAGAATAGTATAGGATTGGAGAAATTAATTAAGATTGGAAATAAGGCAGCAAAAATTAAGACAAAAGCCAAATAGTACTGCAAAAAATATTTAATGACTGTAAAATTCTTTGGAGAAATTTGGATTTTTCTTATATTCAGTAAATAGAAGTAAATTGAAAAAACTATTAAACAAAGAGTGCAGTAGGAGATTCCTATAAAAGAAGCCCTATTAAATT
>DAMDNS010000082.1:0-8660 GCA_032083605.1 Ureibacillus sp. | reverse complement strand
GAGCTAATCGGGTAGCAACGGTCACCACAGTGACTAAAGAGCTGACAAAAGATTCAGCCTCCATTGTGGATGCTCATCTGTCTCTTGGCCTAACCGACATGTTTATCAGGCCAGTAAGTCCCTATGGGTTTGCTCAGAAGCAGAGCTTCACTTTTTCAATGCCTGAATATTTTGAGTTTTATAAAAAGTTAATGCAGGAAGTGTTGCTTAAGAACCAGAAGGGCATACCTGTCGTTGAGCATTCAGCTTCAATCCATCTAAAGCGAATTTTCAATCCGGGCTTCAGTGGTTATGCAGATCTGAAATCACCAAGCGGAGTAGTGCTGAACTGCATCCTGTTCAACTATGACGGCAAGGTATACGGTAGCGATGAAAGCCGTATGCTTCAGAAAGTAAATCCCGAAGCAGATTTCAGTGCAGGAGAGTTTGCTTCACTGTCATTCAGTAGCAACGAATACTACCGTTCCGCTCTCTCATCATCATTCAACTTCGCCATGCCAGGTTGTGACACCTGCGCATATCAGCCTTTCTGTGGAGCAGATCCTTGTCAGAACATCAGTGTTCATGGCGAGCCTGTTGGTGACAAGAGTCGGTCAACATTCTGCCAGTATCATAAAGGGATGTTCCGCTTCCTGCTGAATGAAATCTCTCAGGATGGACCAATGGCTGAGATGCTCAAAAGGTGGGCTTATGTCTGAGGTGCTGAGAAACGATATTTTCCGGTTTTCATCCGACTTACCAGTTCAGCAAGGCTTCTATTGCCTGTGTAAAACCAAGCCCGAGAATCCTCAATTCTATCTGCCAAATTTGCTTGTCACTGCGACACAACTCGATGCCAGACTGCCTGCATATTTTGCAGACTCGATTGCGAGTCAGGAACTTTTCGATTCCATTGAAGATGGTGACATTGGGATCGTCAACAACGGCAACATGCTCCGGGTGATACTGTCCCGCAGAGCAAACCACAACACTGTCCTTGTCACTGAAAGGTGCAACAACAGTTGCCTGTTTTGTTCTCAGCCTCCTAAAGCTGGAAACGATGACTGGCTTCTCAACCAGTCAGCTCTCGCTATCGCTTCCTTCTCTCTGAATGGAGTAGTGGGAGTGAGCGGGGGAGAGCCTTTGCTCTATGGCGAAGACTTCCTGCATTTTCTGGACTTCATCATCGAAAACTCTCCTGACACAGCACTGCATGTTCTAACCAACGGACGGAAGTTTGCTGATGTCAGCTTCACCCAGCAGATGAAAGAACGAAGCGAAAAGATCAAAATCACTTTTGGCATACCGCTTTATTCTTCGAGAGCATCAGTGCACGACTACTTGGTCGGAAGCGAGGGAGCATTTGATGAAACAGTCAGGGGAATGATCAATGCCGGTAACTCAGGGATCAACATAGAACTGAGAGTCATCCCTACTCAGGCGAACTATACAGAGCTTGATGACATAGTAGAGTTTGCTGGTCGTGTGTTCTCGAACATTAACCAGATCTCCCTGATGGGGTTAGAGTCGATTGGATGGGCCCGTAAGAACTGGTCATCAATCTTCATAGAGCACGACAACTACAGCCAACAAATCCTTTCGGCTGTAGACACTGCACACAGATCAGGAATCCCTCTAACCATCTTCAATTACCCACTGTGCCACCTTCCTGAAAGGGCATGGGGCTTTGCTACACAGTCGATCTCTGACTGGAAAAATTACTATCCCAAAGAGTGTGATGAATGCACTCAGAAGTCTTCCTGTGCTGGTTATTTCAGTTCATCAAAAGGCCGTTTTCATCAACCTCCGAGACCAATAATATGAAAAAGTTTAATTTCGCGGCTCTGCTTCCTGGTTTTTTGGCTCTCAATAACTCTGTTTGGGCAAGTGATTCATCTACTGGTGCCAGTGACTTGCCTGGTATGACCCTGAACGAACATGATTTGGTGATAGCACCGCTCAACACCGAAGTGCCGTTCTACATTGCAGGACACAGAAGTCACAGTTCTCACCGTAGTCACAGCTCACACCGTTCTTCATCAGGCGGTGGATACTATGGCGGAAGCACTCCTTACTATCCCAAAACATACAGCTCGCCAAGCACCTCAGACTCATCCAGTTCAGGAACTCGCTCCTCCTCCTCAATCCGTTCGCTTCGTTCTAACGACACTGATAGCTCAACTAAAACAAGCTCAGCAGGAACCACAGGTGCCAACCGTGCAAGTAGTGGGCTGACTGCTGATACAGAAAAACGTAAGCGGTTGATCATGAGAGTGCAGTTCGCCTTGCTCGATAAAGGTTTTTACAACGGCAATATTGACGGGAGCATGGGACCAGCGACACGAACAGCCATTAAGAATTACAGAGTTGCAAATGGGCTACCCACACCGGCAAGGGAAACATTGGATACTCAGTTGTTAAATTCATTAAGTATTTTAGCTCGTTGAAAGAAGATAATTACGTTTTACAGTTTTGATATCAATGTCATTTTAAATTAAAAGGAGTTTGATTATGAGCCAGTTAGAAATTAGAGGTGTAAGAAGCTATTGCAAAGATAGCAGTGTTTTCGTTGACCTAAGTAAAAAAATAAATCTTATATACGGACAAAATGGAAGTGGAAAATCCACAATATCAGGATACTTTTATAAACCTTCGGAAACTGCATATAACCATTGTCGCTTCATTGGGCATGATGATTACAGATATATTGTTTACAACAGTCAATTCATTGAAGATTCATTCTATAATAAATCTGAGCAACCTGGGATTTTTACTTTAAGCCAAGGAAACAAAGATATAATGGAGGCTATAAATGATAATGAAGTAAAGTTAAGTAAATTAAAGAGGTTGCTTAGTCAAAAAGATGCTGTTCTAGAAAAAAAAGATGAAATGATTCTGAAAGTAATCGAAAGTTGCCAGAATAATATATGGAATAAAGCTTCACACATTCGAAAGAAAGATGGGGGTTTAGGAGAATTAATGGCTGGGTATTTGCAGAAATCTAGCTTTTTTCATAAAATAAATAACCAAATCGACATGGAGGAACTTAACACTGATGAGATTATAAATGAATATAACATCCTTAAAGCCAACAGAAATACAAAATATCCACTTTTAGAAGTGCCGATCCCCCCATTAATTTCAGAAGCTGACTTGGAATTACTTTCCGTATCACTTTTACCATCTGGTAATAGCTATCTTTCATTGCTAATAGAAGAAATGGGAAATTCTGATTGGGTTCGGGCTGGGCTAAACTTTACAAGCGAAAAAAAATGCCCGTTCTGTCAGGAAGATACCATTAATGAAAAATTCAAAGATGAAATAAAAAATATTTTCGATGACACTTATAATGAAAAAAGCGGTGCCTTAAAAAAACTGCTATCTCGGTTTAATAAAGAATGTGACGAATTTGTTGATAAAGTAAAATCAACAATCGTTTCTAGTAATTTCATAATTGATAAATTTGAAGTAAATGAATTATTAGATCAGGTTTGCCTGTACTTCAATGCAAACTTAACTCTGATTAATGAAAAAGTAGAAAAGCCTTCGCTAAGTATAAACGCTTTAGTAGAAAGCACTTGTGTTAATTTGTTGCTTGAAAAAATGGAAAAATATAATAGCGAAATTACTCAGATTAATATGAAGGTGGATAGTTATGACACTAGTATTGCCGAGATCAAAGAACGCCTGTGGAAGTCATTAAGATATCAATGTAATGATCTAATTTTGACGAAAGATGAACAGTTAACGGAGCTACATAGTGAAAAAGAGGCGGAGATAGATAATAAAAATAAAATCCATAAAGACATAATGTCAATAAATGAAAATATTGGCACACTTCGGAGGCAGGTTTCTAATATTGATGAAACAATTAGGAAGATAAATAGAACTTTATCCTCTTTAGGTATTTCGCATTTCAAAATTAAGAAAAGTGAGGAGAATAATTTCTTCCAGATATGTCGTGAGAGCGGTTCAACAGGTGATGTTTACAAAACTCTCAGTGAGGGTGAAAAAACTCTGATAACATTTTTATATTTTTTAGAGCTATGTAATGGCAGATTGGATAATGCAAATGAAAATAATAATGAAAAACTAATTGTAATTGATGATCCGATCTCAAGTTTGTCCCATGACTATATTTATGAAGTTGCATCTTTAATTCATCATAGAATTATTAAGAATAGCGATGCAGCAAAGCTCGTAGTTCTGACGCATAACCTTTTTTTCTTCCAAGAATTGATAAAATTGGCACCACTTAAAACAGATGCATTTATCAAAAAATATCAATTACATAGAGTTATAAAAGATAAATATAGTAATGTATTAAAAATTGAACGTGATGCTATAAAAAATGAATATGAAGCACTTTGGATGGTGTTAAAAGATGTCAAGAAAGGGCTGATAAGTTCAGTTATACTACCCAATGTAATGAGAAATATTTTAGAATATTATTTCTCATTTTCATGTAAAATGGAAAGGTTAAGTGAAGAGCTTGATAAGTTAGTTGATACTGAAATCGATATGAACTATAAAACTTTTTATCGTTATATAAATAGAGGATCTCATTCAGACTCGATCAACATCAGTAACTTAGGTCAAATATCATCAAAAAAATACTTAGAGATGTTTGAAGAAATATTCAAGAAAACTAATGATGACCAGCATTTCAATAAAATGTTAGGTGTTAACGAGGAGGAAGTGGTCTAAAACCTTAAGGTTACCACCGAGGCACCATCAATCATTAACGATTAGGTAGGGAACGGAGGTGCTGACACACCGTTTCCCACCGTCCAAACCGAAAACGTTGATACTGGCACACCAGCACACATTTATTGTTCATGGCTTTTACTCAATCTTATCTCAGTCAGCTACTGATAGCCTTTACACCCATGTGCAAAGCTAGCAACGATGGGATTTGGCAGGAAAGAGTGCCTCAGTGGTAGGAAAGCATTCTAAGTAAAAGTTGTATGAATGCAAGCATTTTATTCCAAAATGGTGAAATGTAGTATCATAAAGATCTTTAAGTAAGTTTATCTATATCAGATATGTTTGTTAGTTCATTAAGGTAATCGCTTTTATTCCTCAGAAGCCAATGAAAAACTTTTGGGTTCTCAAGCAGTTTCTTAATATGAGATATGATAATCGTGAGCTTTAAACTATTCGAGCCGTAGGTTTCTTTGATTTTTTGAGTGTCAAAATGAACTTGAGCCATTTCTTTCTCAAGTCGTTCTATCGCTTTCCTGTTCGCAAGTTTTGAGTCCGATTTCTTTTTGGGATGCTGTATAAGGTATTCAGGAGAGGAACTGTGATATAGTGATTCCGAAAATAGAGTTGAATAGTTTTCAAACTTTACCATCAGGTTCGCACATTCTATCTGTCTCAAAGGAACCATTTTCTTTAAGGTTCTAAAAGTATTAACTGGGATATCTTTATCGTTAAACAAATCTATCACTTCCGGGCAGATCCCCTTTAAAACTGACAGGTTAGATTTCAGAGACTCAATACTTATATTTAGTGCGGTGCAAAGCATTTCAACAGGAACTCCTACTCTTACAGCTTCTTTAAGCATTTGTTGGATCTGTATTATTGTTATTCGGTTAACTTTTTTATTTGGTGTGTAAGTGTCGTATGTTGTCGAAATAAGGCAATTTACTTTATCCTCACCTAACTCTTTAAGGGCCTCAACTCTAAGATGACCATCGAGGATTTTCACAGAATTATCTGTTTGATCAATGAAGACAAGTATTGGTTCTACTAAGCCGATGGCTAATATTGTACTTTTGATTTGGGTAAATTTTTTACTGATTTGAAAATTTACAGGGAGCTTTTTTGTGTAAGTCAGATCAGCCAGTTTAAAACTTACTGATTTGTCATTGAAGCAGTATTTGATCATTTCACACCTCAATTAGTAGTGTTTTTAACTATGACTTTCACAACATCTTGTAGACTCTCTTCACTTACTATTTTAGAAAAGCTTTCATTGCTGGTAAGTTCTTTAAATATCTGGCCTGCAACGAGTAGTTTGATCTCTACATATTCAGCTTTATTTTTAATTTTTTTATGTTGGGAAATGTTGTCCTGATAAAGTTGCTGTAATTCATCCGTAGTCATCTTCTTCTTTTTCTTAGCAACTCCAAAATTATTATTAATGAAACCTTTAAGACCTTCATCACGCGAGTCGAGAATTTCGCGAATTTTACCAACATCTTTATGCTTTATCAGACCTTCGTCAAAAGCTTTTAGCAATAGTTCTTGACCACCCTCGAAGTCCACTCTTGCAATTTCAACAGCAAATGATATTGGTATGCATCCTGACTCAACAGCCGAAAGTAACTTATTTTCCCCTTTGTTAATGAGCATGGTTAGACTTGTAATCCAGTGCAAAGATAGGCCGGTAGAGCTTGATATCTCCTTATTAGTTAATCCTTGCTCAGTCATCTCTTTTATTCGTTGAAACTGTTCCCCTGCTCTTGGAATTACTCGGGCCATGTTTTCGACCAAACTCATGATGTAAGCCTGGTTTTCGTCTATATCCAATATAAAAGCGGGAATTAACTCCTCACCCAATGCAGTCAACGATTCAAGTCTACCTTGACCGCATATTAAAGCGAAATCGTATTTTTTATCAACGATCCTTCGAATCGTTATGGGTTTTCTTAGCCCACTTGCATCAATGCTTTCAGTTATTTCTGCATGACGAAATTTGTTCCTCGACCGAGGAATTACCACCTTAATAGAAGATATTTTAACCATATGAACATTTTGATCTTGCATTTATATGACATCCTTATTATCAGTTGATAGCATATTAAAGAATGGTTTGATATCATCAAAACGATACATTTCGAACAAAAGGTTATTGTTATCTTTTAGTTTTAATTCATTTTCAAAAAAATCTAATGAAGGTAATATGTAATAATCAACAGGCTCTGTGTTGAGACTGTTCATTCTTGCAATGATACTAATTTCTGGATTTAGACTCCTGTCCAATCGGACTATCCATCTATGCTTGTTTAAACCTGCTTTTTTACATCGTGAAAGCACTATAGAGAAGCTTAAAGCTTTATTAACAGAAACCAGTTTGTTTTCAAGTATACTCACTTCACTACTTAGAATTTCATTTTGTATTTTGTTAACAATATCACCGTGTTTTTTTCGTAGGTAAGAGTTTATCTCTAAGTATTGATAATCTCGATCAGGGGTGTAATCTATTAATTTATATGCATTGAGAAGACCTCCAAAGCGGTTTGCAATTACACTGCTTGATGGACTACCATCCTCCTCATCTATAATAAAGCCTGAAATTTTTCCATGCTTGGAAAGAATTTTTCTCAAACAATCAAGTATTTTTTCATTGCTCATTTTTATAGAACGATTATCAATTATTTCCTTAGCTAATTTGAATTTTTCTTCTGAAATGATGGGTTTGAAAAAGGAACTATACTCAATCCATTCATCTTCAGGGTTTCTAACCTTTTTTGTCTTTAACTTTTGTGATGTTCGGTTATATGTGTATTTTCCTGTATATCTGCTATTAATAAGAACGGAGTGAATTCGACCACGTGTCCATTCTGTTTTATCGCTGAATCTATACCCCTCCTGATTAAGTCGTGAAGCGATAAGATACTCATTTAACCCGTCAAAAATGAACATATTGAAAATCTTTTTTATCAGCTCAATTTCTTTTTTTGTTCCAGGAACGAGAACTATTCTGTCTGTTTGAAGGCTCTTTCTCTCGCCATGAGCGAGTATCATCTTTGATTTATTATTATTATCAAGTAACTTTCTTTTAAGCCCATATCCGGGTTTTCCTCCTTGATAGTATCCTCTTTTCACCAGGTTTACGTGTCCTGCAAATACCTTTATCGAAAGATTTTTACTTAAGGCTCCCGCTGCGTACATAAGTGAAGAAAGTATGAATGTTTCAGTTTCACTATTTTCCGGGAGGTTTTCGGCACAATAAATGACATTCACATTATTCATTTTAAGGAGATATTTATAGTAAATGCCTTCTTGAGGATCCTTGAATCGACCAAAACGACTTACATCGTATACAAGGACTGCATCGATATTAATAACCTTTGTCAGAACATCATTAACAAGTTTATTAAAGTCATGCCTTCCAGTAGTAGTTACACCACTCTTACCTGCATCGTCATAGGTATGTATGATTTCCATATTATGCTCATCAGCATATTTTTTTATGAATCGTGCTTGGTTATCTAAAGAAAACTCCTGAAGATTAGTAGACATCCGTAGATACTGGGCAACCCTAACCTTATGTATCTTATCAGTTTTATCAATCATTTTAGTGCCTTGATGAAACTACTTGAGAAATGAATTGGTTAAAAATTGATCATTTTTCAATCGCTTTCAACCTTTTTTTTGTTTTCTGCAAGGCGGATTTTTGAGATATGGAATTAACATTTTCTCGGAAGGAACAAACGATGAAAGGTTTGAGGGTGCTAAAGAGTGGAAAGCTGGATTATCTCTTTATTCTGGGAGTTAAACGGAACTTTTAAGTTTTGCCGTAAAAATTTTTTTTAAAAAGTATTTTATATGTAGCCTAAAAAAGAAAATTTTATAATTTTTACTTACAAAACAGAATATTAATAGATGTTTATAAGTACTGCTGCATCATGGGCGTATGGGAAGGAAAGTCCTTTTCGGTTGGCTCTTGC